>PLNN01000051.1 GCA_003142795.1 Candidatus Omnitrophota bacterium | reverse complement strand
TTGATAAGAAACTTGAGATCATTAAGGGGCTACAGACCGACAAGCCGCTTAAGAGAGCGATAAAACCGCTGGGCGGGATACGCGTAGTGGAGAAGGCCTGCAAGGACTATGGGTATGAGCTCGACAGCAAGGTAAAAGAGATATATTTAAAATACCGGAAGACGCATAATGACAGCGTCTTCGATTCTTATACCAGTGATATATTGAAAGCCCGCGGCACAGGACTTATTACGGGCCTGCCGGACAATTATTCAAGAGGAAGGATCATAGGCGATTACAGGAGAGTGGCGCTCTATGGCATAGAGAAGCTCATTAAACTAAAAAAACACGATAAAGAGCTGTTCGAGGACTATTCTTCTCAAGAGGCAATACAATTAAGGGAAGAGATAGCGGATCAAATAGGCGCTTTGGAAGATATCATAAAATTGGGCAGATCTTACGGCTGCGATCTGAATCGGCCCGCAGAAAATGCGAAAGAAGCTATACAGTGGGTCTATCTTGCGTATCTTGCGGCTATAAAGGAGCAGGACGGCGCTGCCATGAGCCTAGGAAGTGTCAGCAACTTTTTTGATGTATATATCGAAAGAGATATTAATAAAGGATTATTGACCGAAGAGAAGGCGCAGGAGCTGATAGATGATTTTGTAATAAAACTGCGGATGGTGCGCCACCTGAGGCCAAAATCGTATGATGAGATATTTGCCGGTGACCCGGTATGGATAACGGAGAGTATCGCCGGGGTGGGTATAGACGGTAGGCATAAAGTCACAAAGACGTCTTACAGATTTTTGCAGACTTTATACAACCTGGGGCCTGCACCTGAACCTAATCTTACGGTCCTATGGTCTTCCAGGCTTCCCGATAATTTTAAAAGATTCTGCGCCAAAGTCTCTATCACCACGAGCTCTATCCAGTATGAGAATGACGACCTGATGCGGATGATCGGGGGAGATGATTACAGTATTTCCTGCTGCGTGTCGCTCTTAAAGAACGGGAGCGAGATGCAATATTTTGGGGCCAGGTGTAATCTTGCCAAGGTCCTCTTGTATGCGTTGAATGAGGGTAGGGATGAGATCACCGGGGAAAAGGTCGTCCCGGGGATAGCACCTGTAAACTCTGGCCCATTGGACCATGATGAAGTAAAACAGCGATTTATGCAGGTATTGCGCTGGACGGCCAGGACGTATGTCCAGGCACTTAATATCATACATTCTTCGCATGACAGGTATTATTATGAAAGATCGCAGATGGCACTGCTCAATACGGAGCTGACGCGTTATATGGCATTCGGCATTGCAGGCTTGTCGGTTGTAGCCGACTCTTTGAGCGCCATTCGTTATGCCAAGGTCAAGCCCATACGTAACAGTAAAGGTCTCACGACAGATTTTAAGATCACCGGGGATTTTTATGCTTTCGGGAACGATGACGACAGGGTGGACGGCAGGGCCGTTGATCTGGTGAATGTATTTCTCGCGGAGATAAAGAAATATAAATTTTACAGGGATTCTTTACCGGCGGTTTCAGTCCTTACCATCACTTCGAATGTGATGTATGGTAAAAAGACAGGAGCTACCCCGGACGGGAGAAAGAAAGGCGAGCCTTTTGCTCCAGGGGCAAATCCGATGCACGGCAGAGATAAGAGCGGGATCATAGCGTCTCTCAATTCCGTTGCGAGTATTCCTTATTCTGAATGCAGGGACGGCATATCGAACACATTTAGTACCGTGCCCGACACATTAGGGAAGACTGAAGTTGAGCGGATATCGAACCTCGTGGCTTTACTTGACGGTTATTTCATCAAAGGGGCCCATCATCTGAATATCAACGTGATCGATAAAAAAACGCTTAAAGACGCAATGCGCCATCCGCATAAATACCCGCAGCTTACTATCCGCGTATCTGGATACGCGGTCCATTTTAATAAATTATCGCTTGGACAGCAGAAAGAGGTATTGGCAAGGACGTTCCATGAAACGATGTAATAGTAAATCTCATGTTGGTAGAGTCCATTCGATAGAGAGCTTCGCGACGCAGGATGGGCCCGGCATACGATTTCTTCTCTTTATGCAGGGGTGCGTTGCCAGTTGTTTATATTGCCAGAATCCGGACACCTGGAATTTGAAAGCCGGCTTTGATATGACGGCGGAAGAAGTGCTTAGCAAAGTAAAACGCTGTATGCCGTATATAAAAGCATCCGGCGGAGGCATTACGGTTTCAGGGGGCGAACCGCTTCTGCAGATGAAATTTCTCGTAGAGCTGTTCAGGCTCTGCAAAATGAATAATATTCATACTGCACTCGATACAAGCGCTTTTTATAATAAGCATGATGAGAAGTTATTGCAGAAACTTATTTCGGCGACAGATCTTTTTATACTGGATATAAAGGCCGCGGATGAGACGCTGCATAAAAAGATAACGTCGAGGCCGCTCGACGAAGTGATCGATCTTTTAAAGATCCTGGAGTCGGAGAAAAGACCTTATTGGTTAAGATATGTTCTTGTGCCCAAATTGAATGATTCAAAAAAAGATATGCAGGGCTTAAAGAAGATACTTACAGGACTTAAATATTGTGAAAAACTTGAGTTTCTCCCGTATCATACCCTGGGCAAACATAAATGGGAATATATGAAACTCAAATATCCCTTGCGCAATACCTCTCCGGCAAGCGCGCAAGACCTAAAAAAGGCTCAAGCTTTATTGAGAAAGGGGTAAAGATGAAGAGTGATATATTGATCGCTCGCGAGGTGAAATTAAAGCCCATTACGGAGATCGCCAAAAAATTAGGTATTCTCGAGGATGAGCTGGAACTTCATGGCAAATATAAGGCAAAGGTGGAGCTTTCTATTCTAAAGAGGATAGACAAAAATCCTACCGGTAAATATATAGATGTTACTGCTATTACACCCACTCCGCTCGGCGAGGGTAAGACCGTTACTACGATCGGCTTGTCGCTGGGATTGGCCAAAATAGGGAAGAGGGTCTCTACTTGTATAAGGCAGCCATCGCTTGGGCCTGTATTCGGAATAAAGGGCGGCGCCGCAGGCGGCGGGTATTCTCAGGTCGTGCCGATGGAGGATTTTAACCTGCATTTGACCGGTGATGTGCATGCGGTCGGCCTTGCGCATAATCTATGCGCGGCATTCCTCGACAATTCTCTCTACCACGGCAATAAATTAAACATAGATCCTTCGGCGATACTTTGGCGAAGGGTCGTGGATGTCAGCGACAGGTCTTTGCGTAACATCACTATAGGCCAGGGGGCTAAACAGGATGGTATTCCGCGCCAGACCGGTTTCGATATCACCGTAGCCTCGGAAGTCATGGCGATCCTGGCCCTGGCGAGCGATCTCAAAGATTTACGGCAGCGTTTAGGCAGGATTGTCGTTGCCTTTACCCATGACGGGAAGCCGATCACTACCGAGGACCTGAAAGTGGCCGGGGCCATGGCAGTGCTTTTAAAAGACGCGATCAAGCCTACCCTGATGCAAACGACCGAACATACTCCATGTTTTGTGCACGCGGGCCCATTTGCCAATATTGCCCACGGGAATAACTCTATCATTGCCGACAGGATCGCGCTTAAGCTGAGTGATTATGTGGTTACAGAGAGCGGTTTTGGCGCCGATTGCGGCGCGGAGAAAGCGTTTAATATTAAATGCCGTATCGGAGGGTTGGTGCCGAGTGCCGTGGTGATCGTCTGCTCTGTCCGCGCGCTGAAGATGCATAGCGGGCGTTTCAAGGTGGTGGCAGGAAAGCCTTTAGGCGAAGATCTATTAAAAGAAAATATCGATGCGGTAGAGCAGGGCGCGGTAAATCTGGAGAAGCATATCGAGAATATACGGCTATTCGGGCTTCCTGCAGTAGTGGCGATAAATAGATTCACTACCGATACCGATAAAGAGATAGAAGCTGTGCGGAAAAAAGCCATAGCTGCCGGAGCCGACGATGCGGTAGTAAGTGACGTGTGGGCAAAAGGCGGAGAGGGCGGGATAGATCTGGCCAAGGCAGTAGTGAAGGCCGCAAATTCGCCCTCTAATTTTAAGTGTCTATATCCGCTGGACGAGTCCATTAAACAAAAAATTGAAAAGATAGCAACGAGTGTTTACGGCGCAGANNAATATTCGCCTGAGGCACTGAAGAAGATAGAGCTTTATACTAAGCTTGGCTATGATAAATTCCCTATCTGCATGGCAAAGACACACCTTTCCTTATCTCATGATCCGGAATTGAAAGGAAGGCCTTCAGGATTTACCATTCCCATCCGCGATATACGGGTGGCGGCGGGCGCCGGTTTCTTGTATCCTTTGTGCGGCCAGATGCGGACTATGCCCGGTTTGCCTTCAGACCCGGCAGGAGCGCATATCGATTTAGACGAGAATGGTGATGTAGTGGGATTGTTTTAAAGCCTATGACAGTAGAAAAAGTCAAAAAAGAACAAATCAGCAAATTTACCTAATAGAACAAATATATAAAAAATATGGTAAAATATACCTACTTCATAATATTAATGATATTTTTTTTGTTAGTTTCTTTCCAAAAAGATAGTATGGCAGGACCGCCATTTTTTACCGATGACCCTGAGCCGGTAGAGTATAAACATGGCGAAGCTTATGTCGCTTCAATGTTTATTAGTGATAAAGACGGAAGAGCGGGAACGTTGCCCCATTTCGAGTTCAATTACGGCGTATGGCCTGATCTTCAAGCACATATTATTGCCCCTTTCGTCTTCACTCGACCAAACGGTATGCCTACCTCATACGGCTATGGCGATACTGAGTTAGGTTTAAAATATAGGTTTGTTCAGGAGACTAAGTGGCAGCCGCAGATCGGGACATTCCCTCTCCTCGAGCTTCCTACCGGAGACACTAAATATGGCTTAGGGAACGGAAAAGCGCAAGTTTTCATTCCGATCTTTGCACAAAAAAGCTGGGGACCGTGGACTACTTATGGCGGCGGCGGTTATTGGTTCAATCCGGGAGAAGGTAACAAGAATTGGACATTTCTGGGATGGTTATTACAACGGGATTTTTCAGAGAAACTCACTCTTGGCGCGGAAATTTTCTATAGAACACCGGATAAAGTTGATGAAGAATACGGGATCGGATTGAACGCGGGTGGATTTTTAAATTTTACCTCCAAAGATCATCTTTTATTTTCAGCGGGAACGGACCTTCATGGCCCAAGGCGTGCTACAATTTATATAGCATATCTACGGACTTTTTGAGAAGGCGTATGAAAAATATGAAGAAAAAAACGTTATATTATTTATTTATAATGGTACCATGCTTTTTATCATTGTCGGGATGTGCCCATCTGCGCCATTCGGTTCCGGAAGACCTTACCGGCAAGATCACTATTGCCGGCATGCCGAATGTATGCTCCTATATAGATAGCCCCAATATTCCTTTTATGAGCCAGAGCCTTATTGACTCTTTTAAAGAGGAAGGTAAGTCGGACTATATCGTTAACGGCGTAAAGAACTATCCTGCGCTTATTATCTCGGGGGGCGTGTCAAATAGCGCTTACGGCGTAGGGTTTTTGAAGGGGTGGTCAAAAGAAGGCTCAAGGCCGGTATTTAAAATAGTTACAGGCGTCTCGAGCGGCGGGATCGTAGCCATTTTCGCGTTTTTAGGAAAAGATCATGATGACGAGCTTGAAGAGCTATTTACATCGATATCTACCAAAGATATCGTGGAACAGAAAAACATCTTCCTCAGTCTCTTATTCGGAGATTCTCTGATGAGCTCAAAGCCTCTTGCTAAAAAAATTGAAAAAGTATTCGATGAAAAATTGCTGGCAAAGGTCGCCGAAGAACATAAGAAAGGGCGCAGGCTGTACATCGGGACCACGGATCTCGACGCCCAGAAATTTGTTATATGGGACATGGGAGCCATTGCGTCTATGGGCTCTAACGATTCGGCGAAGATGTTCCGCAAGATCGTCCTGGCCTCATGCGCGCTCCCGATCATCGCTCCTCCTGTATATTTTCCGGTTAAAGCCGATGGCAAGAGCTACGTTGAGATGCATGGTGATGGCGCAGCTACCGTGGGAATATTTTATATTTACCAGTTACTGGAAAACATGGAATGCGCATCTCGCTCTTGCGTTATCGATCCCGGGGAATTCAGGTCCCGGTTATATATACTGTGCTGCAGTAACGTAACCCCACACTCACAACAGGTAGAAGGTAACCTGGCGTCTATTGCCTCGCGCGCGCTCGATACCTACGGGGCGTCAAAAATGATCGGAGAAACTTATAGGATCTACACATTCGCGAAAGAAAAAAACTGGGATTATAACTTAGCGTATATCCCGGATGATTTCAGGCCCGGTCAAAAAGAAATGTTCGATAAAGAGGAAATGAGGAAGCTCTTTAAACGAGGATATGAAGACGCGACGGCAGGATACAAATGGCACAAGACTCCTCCCGGACTTGTAGTAAATAATAAATGGGAAATAAAATAGAAGTCCGAATGCAGGAGAGATTACAGTAGAAACTTTTATTCCCCTGATCAGAAAGGAGCAACGATATGCTTAGCAACGGACGCCGGAACAATGCCGCCGTGATGGCCTTGATGATCTTACAGCCTCTTTTTGCCTTAGCCCTTTATGCGGCTGAGCAGGTGCCTGAACGCCCTGCTTACACCTATGCCGTCGTCGTCTCATCAGCCACCTATGATGATCCGGAGTGGCATAAGGTTGTCGAAAAATTGGCGCAAAAACATAATGCCAGGATCCTGAAATGGGATAAAGACGTTGAAGAGGTGAAAGACCGGCTGGCTCAGATGATGCCGGAATATACCGCTTTTGTCGCCANNTCAAAATATCAAGGATGTGCCGGGCATTGGACGATGATCCTTATGTGGATACCTTCTGGGGCATCGTTACCGGATATGACGCCGAGGATGCGTTACGCATGGTATCACTGAAAGAACCGCTGATCGTAACGCGGGTTCTGGATTTGACAGGGAAAATCGATCTTAACAATTTTGATCAAGGAGCGTGTATTGATGAATTCGATCGCGGTTTCATAAATGAAAAATTCCCCGGCAAACCAGCTGTAAAGCGCCCATGTGACAATGATGATACCAAAGAATTCATGGCGGCCATGGATAACCTTAATCCTCAATTGATCGCCGCTTCCGCTCATGCAACCGAACACGACTGGGCTATGGGGTACACCGCTCCTAATATGAAGATGGACCACCAGGATGGCCAATTGTTTTGCATTGATATGGACGAAAATCGGTCTGCCATGACGAATGATGAGCCGAAGATCTATATCGGCGCCGGTAATTGCTTGATCGGCAATATTGATCAGAAGGATTGCATGGCTACGAGCTGGATGCACTCCGGCGGCGCTTGTCAGTTTATCGGCTATACCATTCCTACCTGGTTTGGGGAAATGGGCTGGGGAACGCTCGATAAATTTGCTTCCCAGGGCGGCGTTTATACTGCCGCGGAGGCCTTTCATTTCAATAACACGGAAATAATCCGTGCGATACAGCGCACATACCCTCAGCATGTAAAAACTAATTTAGAAAATTATGACGCCGACATGGATGGCGATGAGATTTATCGGACTTTGGGAGTGAAAAAAACCGATCCTGATGCAAACGAGCTGGTCGGCCGTCTTTACGATCGGGATGTCGTAGCGTTTTTTGGTGATCCGGCTTTTGAAGTACGCGCTACGCCAAGTGTCAGAGTATCGACCAGCAAACTGCAGACCGGAAAGTTTGCCGGTTGCTGGCAAATTAAAATTGATGCCATCGAGGATGGCAAGTGGAGTGATGCGGGAGAAACATATTTTGCCCTCCCGCATTCAATGAGATCCGTAAAGTGNNGGCGATATCGATTATGCCGATAACTTTATCCTTGTAGCACTGCAAGGAGATTATAAAAAAGGCGATTCCTTCAGAATAATCCTTAAAGAGTCGCCATCCGGCGAAAAATAAAAAATAAGGAGGGGTAATGGCACTTGCTCAAAGAATATTGTTCTATGTACCCGTAATACCGCTAGGCGCGATCATGATTTTCCTGGCAGTGGCGTTCTCCGTAATAGGGCTTTCGATCGTATGGCGGTTTGTTCCGCGTCAGACGTTGAAGGCGCACAATGATATAACCGCTTCAATATTTGAGGGAATAGCGATGGCCTATACGGTACTACTGGCGTTTGTAGTAGTTATATCATGGCAAGATTTTGATAAGGCTGAAACGCACACAGTAATGGAAGCCAACTGCCTGGTAAGTCTTTATAGGAATAGCGCCGCATTTGGGCAACCATTTCAAAACGATGTTCGTTCTCT
>PLNN01000054.1 GCA_003142795.1 Candidatus Omnitrophota bacterium | reverse complement strand
ACCTGAAGAGGAAGATCTATTCAGATGAGCTGATAGAATTGGATACGAAGTATAATGGGTATAAGGCGGAAAAATTAAAATTAAAAGAGTATCTTGGCTATCTCATTAAGCTCGCGCGATCCAGGTCGATCGATATCGCCCAATTTTACAACATAGATCTTTTGGATAGATCGTTTGATAAAGAAAACGGCATTGATTTTAAGAAAGCAAATAACCAGCGCGAAGCGCTTGTCGATATCTTCCAAAAGAAGATGTCAAGGCGCGAGCTTGAAGAGCTCGTTGTCAAAACGATCGAATTCAAACAGGAGAAATTGACGCAGGAGAATTTTCACCGTTATCTTTTAGGTAAAGCGGCCGACTTGCGTTTTGATGCAGCAAATTTTTCGGAACTTGAAAAATACCTTTCATACATCATGCTCTACAGCGCTATCGATAATTCAAAAACCGGGAGTGAGATAACATCCCTCGAGAACAAGTTAAAAGATGCTCTTTCCACCAACGACGACCAGCGAGAGCTTGATAAACTCTCAAAAAATCTCGCCCTAACAAAGAACCTCTTTAACATCTCACTCACCAAAGAAGACTATAATTACTATAAAAAGAACGAATCTGCTTTTAATGCACGGAACTTCGTATCATTCATAGATAAAAAAGCCCCACTCTATAGCATTCAGGCAAAACTCGATGATAGCGTTGGCCGACTCGACGATTACCGTGAGGCTATGGTGAAGTTCTATGAATATTCATTGAAACGCGATGATGTATTCATAAAGAACCTGTTATTCAATAGTAGGAGACGTTTAAACGCCCCCTACGTTGTGGATAACTCAAAACCGACAAACCACAACCGGTTAACAATTGTAATCACTGGTGGGTTTCATACCGACAACCTTGCCGACTTATTTAAGAAAAAGAATATCTCCTACATCTCCATCGTGCCTAATTTTAAGACTTGCGATGGCTACGAATGTCCGTATTTCAAGATACTGGCGGGAGAGAAGAATATAAGGCTTGCTAGCGCGGTACATTCCATGGCTAATCAGGCCATGCAGGTACCAAGCCTGCTTTGCACTGCTACGAAAAATATCAATGAAGAAATGCTGCCAGTGAAATTGCCGGCAGCTGATGTTTCTGCTACTGAACATAGAACCACTCTCAAGGATGAAGCTGCCCCTGCTACTGTTTTTTCTGTTCCAACGGCGAGCTGGGATCAAGGACTGCCCGAAGGGACAAATATTTTACCTGACGGCTCAAAAATTATTGCAGACTACATGCTTGAAGATATGTGTGTCATGCATGTTAAGCATGCAGAACGCATAATTGAAGTCGGGGATTTTGGAGTTATCGCTACAGATAGTGGATATCAACTATCTCAAGGATTTTGTATTTTGAGTGGTTGTGCCATGGTGATTATTCAAGCATTTGTTGATAATAAACCCTATGCGTATAGTGCAATGCATATTAGCAGCCCTAATAGTTTTAAACGTATGCAGGATTGGTTTGAGCAAAAAAATCAATCCGAATGGGATGCTCCAACCGCTAAATATTATATAATTCAGCGGGGCATAAATACGTTAAAATCCCTGTTTCCAAAAAGACAAAAAGTTATTTTGAAAGCCATGGTTATAGGCACAAGTTCATCACAAGATAATGATATCATTAAAAAAGGGTTGAAAGAAATTTGGGGCATCGATGTTCCAGAAAACTGTTTTCTCTCCTATCCCAACGAAGAGCACGCGCGGGGGATTAATATATTATATGACGGATCAAAAGCCTGCCATGTAGACTTTTTAAAAATTACAGGAGATGAGAGGTCTCCTATATATACAATTGCAGGAAACCGAGATTTGATGTGGCCAAAGGATGAAAAAGCGAGTGATGGCAATAGTGGGAATACTATTAGCAAGCTATGGACTTGGATTTCCAATCTGGTCAAAAAAATAAATCCCGCAAGAATTTTTTCAAAAATAACTCCATCGGGAAAGAACAGTGATAAGCAAGGTGGCATCAGCAATCTCGGCATTCTGCTCATCGGCGCAGCGGCGTTCTTCCTCTACAACATCATCGGATCATCGGCAGCGCTTGCGGGCGATGGCGGCGGTTATAGCATCTTATCAATTTTACAGGAAGCCGGTTTAGTGACGGCTGTATGCATACCGACGCTTATCATAGCCCGCATATTACATGAGCTTGCGCACATTATTATGGCGAAGATATTAGGAGCTAAAAGTATAAGGTTTGGCACCGTTAGAGAAAAAGGCAGTTATAAAAGTGTGGCGCACGCCGATATAGAATGGGGGGCCGAAGAGCCTTCACTATGGAAAGTCGGAGCAGTTTTGATAGCTGGCCCGTTGAGTTCTTTTATAGCAGGGGCGCCATTAATTTATTTTGCTCCATCGGGATCGATCCTTAGTCTGGCCGGAGCGCTTTTTATATGTGCAGGATTATTTAAATTCACACCGTTTATTGAAGGTAGAAGCGATACAGATGCAAGCAGGATATTCAAAATGATATTTTCCGCTAAATTCAGGCGGGCAGAAAGAGAGCGTTTCGAATCTATGGCCAGAGCCGCGGCAACGGCGCCATTTACATCAGGAACGTCTAACGTGGCAGGTGGCAGCTCCGAAACTAATTCCGAAAACATCCCTGATAATCAGATGCCGTCAGAAGAATTGAACAAGATAAAAATCGATATCAGCACAGCCTTTGCGCGAGGCGATTTCGACGCGGCAAGAAAAACTCTTGACGCAGCGCTTGAGAGGTTCAAAACAATCGAGGCTACAAGCCGTTTCGGGACATATCATTGGTGGCTTACTCAGGTGATAAAAGTGCCGGTCGACCGTATTGCAGAAGCAAGCACGCAAGAGCTGCGATGCATAGAAGGATTTTTTAACGCATTTGCCCAAAGGACCGATATCCCGCGCAAGAAAGCACTGATCGATGTTGCGCGTCTCCTGATAGACCAGCGCAAACACGGCGAAAAGGCCGGGCTTAGAGATATCTCGCATCTTTGGTGGCTGAATGTCGCGATGGAAGGCCAGCTCTTATCGGGATCCCAAAGGCGGCTTTTGGCCGCTACGGCGCATAAATTACGGAATGGGACCGCATCTGCAGACGACAGAGATAATATAATACGCGTAGTCAACGAAGTGAAAGATATCATATTACTCGAAGAGTATGCGGAATCGGTGAGAACAGCCCCGGAAGCGAAATTTTTATCGGTAACAGAACCTATTGCCGAAGGAGTTTCAAGCGAAGTGCGGCATGACATGGCTGGCGCCGAACTTCTGCGCGAAACCCCCAGCATCTTATTCTTATATCAGTATCATGAAGATGCCGCTACAACACAGCCTTTTTACGGAATTATTATTCATGAAAGCGGCGTCCCGTTAAAGACGGTTATAAAGAATAAAACCTTACCCAGGCCGGAAAATCATACCAGCCACGAAATCGGCAACAGGCTATTTGCCGCTATACACGCGCCTATCGCATGGGTATCGGAAGGGGAAAAGTATGTTTATATCCGAGAAATCAAGGGCCAGGATATTCTGGAGTTTATAGCGGGTGCCGACAAATACGATGAAAATATGATACAAAAATTCCTGTATGCACTGGGCGTGGCGGTCTCAGAGTCGTGGATTCTTTGCGCTGTTGATAGGCCGCATAATTTTGTCGTAACCCCCGAAAAATTGCGGCGTTGTGGAATAGAAGACCTGTTATCGCTTGATAACCGTGCTGTGATAAATATCGATCGCGAGAATGTCCTTTCGCCTTATTATTTGGAAAAAGACCCCCTATTGGATACGACAGAAGCGGCAGAAGTGCTGGTCAAGCTGGCAAATTTTGCGCTTCCAAGTGCAGGAAGAACATTTGCGCGTAACGTTTCTTATTACTTGAACGGCATCAAAGCCGGTTTGGCCAGCCACCGCGATTATTATTTGGCCCATCCAGATAGGGGTGCGGACCGAATCAAAGACTTGGCCGGCACTGAGCAGGGAGAGAAAGTGCTGCGGCGTCTAGCTCTTACCGATGACGAAATAAATCGATTCGGGGAAACGTTGCATCAGTCAATACAAGATAAACTAAATGAAACCGATTTTATGAAAAACGCCGGCGCAGCACAAACGTCATCCGAAGGATTTAACCTTCAGCCGCTAACGAAAGAGTTCGCCGGAAAAAATATAGACAGGCTTATTGAATTACAAAATACAATTCCTGATGTTAGATGGGTCCCAAGCCAATTATTGCGCGACAGGTGGAATGACGGAGATTATGGGCGCAGCGGCGAAAAAATCTTTTTCGCAAAATGGAAACATAGTATTGTGGCAGTTGATAATACAGGTTATCCTATCGGGCTATTATTAGCATATGAGAGACCTGCTGATGAAGAAATGAAAAAGGTCGGGAAGAGGTCTCTTTATGTCCATGGATTCGCAGTGGATCCTAAATGGCGGAGACAAAGCGTAGGAAAAATGATGATGCATCAGTTAGCAGAAAATTTATTAAATAAAGGATTTCAAGAAATCGAAAAAGATGAAGACCCTGTTATAACGCTAAAATTCGACAAGCATACCCCTTATCTAAAAGAGGTTTACGAAAGCTTGGGATTTAGATATATCGATACAAAAGTAACAACATACAAAGAAGGAAAAGATCACGATGATAATATTTATATGGCGCGCGCTATAGATGTAGTTGCAAAAACATTAAGCAGCGTTGAGCATACTTTCGAAAATGAGCTTGGATCTGTTTCGCCGGCCGCGAAAGAAGATAAGCCTGAAGGCCCGGTGTTATTCGTCGACTCAAGGACGGGTGAGCCAATAGTAAGAGAGCTGAATGACAGCGAGCACGGCAAACTGCATAACGCATTTGGTAAGCTTATAACAGATTTTGACATGCAGCCATCGGAAGGCTTCGATGGCAACGGCATACGAAAGCTGGACCCTGGAAAGACAGAAGAGTTGGCCGGGGCCACACATATGAGGCTTCCTGATAACCGCGGCCCTCCAATATCTGTTTATGTGATCAAACGATCAGCATTGAAGAACGAATTACCAGATGACGGATATCTCGCTGAAGGCTTCATCGCTCATGCCGGCACTTGGAGAAGTGATCCATCCGGACAGGAACACGCCAATATATTCATTATCGATTCCGCATACGAAACGCTCATCACCAATCCCGCTTTATTACAATTCTGGAGAAAACACGAGATCGGCGGCCACCTCACCGACCGAAACGCTGTAATTACGCTCAAACCCGGCGAAGCGGAACTGACTAAAGAGTTGTTGATAAAGGCAAGGGTCCTGACGGTAGGAGCCAGCCCGAAGAGCGAAAGAGAGCATGCGCAGAAGATAGGGGCGCTGTTTTTATCAAAAGGCGAGCTTTCCGGAGAATTACGTAAGATCCTCCCTGAGGTCAGTAAACTTGTGAGACCGGATAAGATCAAAGACAAAAAGGCTCAAAATGCCGTAAGAAAAGAATTCGGCATCGGGCCTACTGTGGATATATCTACCTGCATCTATGCAATAGCATCCGTCTATGCTCCCAAGCTGGTAGATAAATACGGTATCCAGGCAGATGGAGAGATCCGCAAAGAGCTGAATGCCAAGAGAGAGAAGTTCCTGGAAGAATATTATGCGATACTGCAGAAGCGGTTCAGTGACCAGGACAAAACTGTCAACGGCTGTAGTCGTATCGCTCAATTTTTAGACGATATAAGATTCGAAGCCGCTGGCCTTGGCGCGAGCGAGCAGATCTTTAATCAGAAACTACACGAAGATTTTACATGCGAAAATGCCATGTATCTTACCGAAATAATGAATAAATCGGTCTTTATGCCGAACGGATATTTTATCTACTTCGCCAATATTGCACCCGGACAGGACGAAAGCGCAAAAAATATGTATGCGATCGCTTACGGGCAGATTGACGAGAGAAAGACAATGGAAATAACATATGGCGGTAACCGCATTGCCGTGCCGCTTTATCTTATCAACCAAAAGGCGAAAAACGTAAACATGGCGGGAGTCTTCCTTGCGGACAAGATAATAATATGGAAAAATGATGCCCTCGACACCAAGGTGGGACTAATGGCCGAAAGATATCAGAACATTCTCTCGGCACAGCAAAAAATTACTAATCATATAAAAAGAAAAGACGGACAAAAAGGAGCCGGCATCCTTAGCATGTTACCGCAGGATGATTTTGAAAATATGCTTTTATATTCACCCGAAGAAAATGCCTGGGCCCACGCTGGATTAAGGCTTTTCAATAAACAAATAAGCCCTTATTTCGCCGATCCTGCGAGGCGTGAAGAGCTGAAAGCCATTCTCTTAAGGACATATGCCATCCATGAAGGCACTCATGTTCTCCTGAAACACATGGCCGGCCAGATAGTCAGCGTAACCCAGGTTATAGAAGATTACGGGGCGCAGATAAAGGATCTTTTGGATAGCCTTAACGAAGATAGCTCAGAGATAGACACGTTTTTCAGGGAATGGGTAGATTGTGCATTAACTGCTAACGGGGCGTTACGCCATGAATATGATGGCGCCAAAACGCTGCGTGAAAGATTCTATGTAACTCAAAAAGCAGATGAAACAGCGGCTTTTCTCGTAAGTTTTATCGAGGATCAAGCAAGCTATGATACGATAGCCCACCAGCTGAGACAAGGCACAGATTCCGCTAAAAGGAATGGCGATATAGTAGAGGGTGACTCGCACCCGGCGGCAGCGCGTTTCATATTATCATATTTTCAGGAAAGGATGCCCGAGTGGACAGGTGACAAGGATCGTGTGTTGAAATATGTCTTTGAAAATCCCGAAATAGCGAAAGACCTGGCCCGTGATCTTCTTGCGCGCGAATTCAATATTCCGGCAGATCTATCGTTCAGGTTTATTGACGAACCCGGCGAAGATATGCAGGACGAAAATGGTGTTACTGACAACAAAGAGGTAAAAAACCAGGACATTAACAGGCTGGTCAACGAATACGTAAGTATGGCTGCGCCAATGGTCCCGCCGGATGACATAAACGATGAATACAGGGCCTATCTTGGCATGCTCAACGATCCTGCAAGCAGTATCGGCGCCTTTGCGCGGCAAAAGGCCGCCGAGTGTCGGGCGATAAAGCAGCCTTATAAAGCCTGCAAAAACAGCCGTGAAGCATTCGAGTATCTGGGCATAAATCCCGATGATCTAAAAGTACGAGCTAGTTTTTCGCACCTGATCGCCGAGTTGTACACCATGCCCCCGGATGCCCCATGTTATATAGCATATACCCACAAAGGCGACCACGGATATGTATGGCTTGCGAGCCCTGCGGAGTGGGTTGCAGAGCCAGGAAAGCTCGTAGAGCATTTTTATTTAGATGATATAGAGATAGGGCATGGCAACACGGTATTTTACGGTAAAACTGCATCGTTTCGGATGGCGAGAGACGTATCATCTGTTAATATCGATCCTGGCAAGACTATTCCAATCGAGGGAGAAGGGCACATGGGGGTACTATTTTCCATGAAGCAGAGTGTGATTCAGCAGGTCTTCAACCCCGAAGTTATCATTATACCCCAGTATCAATTATACGCGCGTCCTGAAACAGCATTATTCTACGCGCGCAAGGGGTATTTGCCGCTTTGGAAAAAATACCGCGATGAGCTTGCCGAAAAATTCCTTACACCATGGCTTGCAAGTCCGAAATATCATCTGGAGGATCCACGAAACGAAATTAGTTTTCTGCAAAAAATGCGGGCCGAAGAGCCAAGTGATCTTATTCTATTTTTAGGAGCTGAAGGTTCAACTGCTCCGGCCGCGCAAGGTAACACTCTGCTGTCTAAAAACCCTCGTAAATTTGAAAATGGTATGGGCGGAGAACAGCACAGGTATGCACCCGACAATGGCCCGGACGAAATATCTCCGAAAAATCCAATACCCAATCTAAGAGGCACCGAAAAATTAGCAATGAAAACAGAGAATGGCTCAAAAGCGATCCTGCGTTCCCTGGAAGAAGGAGCGAAAATAGATCCTAGGTTAAAAATTTCTGTTTGTTCAAAAAGCATAGAATTAGGTTTCAGGCTTGATTTTATAACTGCTATTTCCGAACGGATTTCTCCCATCACTGTTATAAAAGACAAAAATTTTAGTCCGGAATATTTCGCGGTTATAGACGATCTTGACCCGTCCAATTACGTCGTATTCAGAGTAGAGAAACAGAACGGCAGTGCGATGAGAGTCGCGGCGGTAGGCTACGAAGATGATTCGGCAATGACTGAAGCTAAAAAACATCTCCTTTTAAACGCGTTCTCCTCTGGCAGGGCTTTCTGTAGCAGGTTACCTAACGATAAGGTCCATTTGTTGAAAACGGATCGTGAACGCGTGAACAACGACGGCCAGAAGATGCATTACAGCAATGTATCTTTTACAAATACAACCGAAAACCGTAAGGGCATAATGATAAACCTGACACCGGTAACCGATATTGATAAAGAACGTTATTGGCTTGTGCCGCAGGCAATCTATGAAAAGGGCGCGGAGGCCAGAGAGATACTTATTAGTCTGGTGGACCTGAAAAACGAACGATTGCAATCGTTGCCGCAAAATATTAATGAAATAATAGAGTCGGCGGGTAAATACGTTGCGTATCCGGCCGAGGCTATTTCACAGCAAGAATGGCTGACCATTAAACAGGGCGATTCGTATCAATATTTCAAGAATGTAGGCGCAATAGACGAATCCGGACAGCCTCTGGTTGTTTATAGAAGGGTTGACAAAGAAGACGGGATAACCACTATTCATATAAGTCCCGATAAAAAGACGTTTACCGTAGAAGGGCTGGATATCGACGGCACTCCGGTCATATTCAATGCCGGACATATTCACTTAAGCGCGTTGCTTTATGCGCTTCTTAATGAAGAGCCGGAAGACGGGCTTGGCGCTATTCCGGCCGACATAAAAGGCCGCATTTCCGTATCCCCATCGTTACGTCAACTCGCGTGCAGTTCACGGCAGATAGTGCTGCAGAAACAGGCGAGCATTCCTGCCTTGTGGCGGGAAAAAATAGTAAATGGCCAGGCGCGGTGGGTTGCCAGTAACTTACAGGCAATTCACTGGCTCAACAGGTGGGGCGAAGAGCAGATGAAGAAGCTGGCAATGGAAAAGCTTGGCATGGCACGGCAAGAACTGATAGGCGCGATGCGACGCCACGTTCCCGGCGAGATGGTTAGCGAAGGCGCGGAGGCCGAAGCGCCGCTGGCCGCAAATGAAGAAGCCAGCCAGATTGACCTTCTGCAGGCGCTTCAGGGCATACTAAGAGATGTGCGGCCTAGCGACCCGGACAAGCCGCGCGTATTCTTTATTCCGGCTAATATGAAAAATCTGACGCCCTACGAAAAGTATGCAAAGATCGTGAAAGACGCCTTTGGAAGCGCCAATTTTAAGAATATTAAGGTGGTCTTTTATAACGGAACGGCAGAAGGTTTGGATGCGGCGCGCACTAGTGTCTCAGACGAATTGAATAAGCCGGGTGCCCTGGCATTAGCCTATATAGACGCAAACAAGATGGATGAGGCTACTCTTAAAGAACGTAACGGTGCGAATACCGGGTTTAAAATTATCCGTGAAGATGTACCGGAAGAAGGCATGGATGACAAAGAGGTATTCATGCACGTCGCGTTCGGCTTGCCGGTTCTAGATTATTTAAGCGATCCTTCAAATGCCGATCAGAAAGCAAGGATGTGGCATATAATAGAAAGGATGATAGAAAACCCGCAAGCCCTCGCGGCAAACATCGAAAATTTATTTAATTCCGGATTTGTTCTTATTCTAAAGAAGATAACGAAAATAGATATCAATAAAGCAATTCCTGACGCGGAAAATAATCTGGAGGAAGTGCTTACAAAAGCATAAAATTAAAGCCCGGGCAACCCAAGGCCGATCTACGCTTCCCGCAAGCGGCGTATCTTCGGTTTTGGCGCCCGGGATTTTTTCGTATTGCGTATGGCGCATAGCGTATCGCATGTGATATAATAATTGCATGGGAAAAATAAAACAAGTATTTAAAGGCAGGCTGTTGAAAGTCTTTGTCAAAAAAAAGCGGTTGCCGAACGGATATGTCGCGACATACGAGATGATAAAGCATCCCGGGGCCGCTTTAATCGTCCCATTCCTCGCCAAAGATAAAGTGATAATGCTTCGTCAGCTTAGGCCTGTAATAAATTCCTACATATATGAACTCCCGGCCGGCACTCTCGATAAAAATGAATTGCCGGCTGTTTGCGCAAGACGTGAAATAATCGAAGAGACAGGCTACTCTGCAGGAAAAATCATGCTCCTCGGTAAAATTTATCCGGTTCCCGGCTATTCAACCGAAAAGATATTCATATATAAAGCCGAAAGGCTAAAGAAAACAGAAAGAATTGCCGAGCCGGACGAGGTAATAGAAAGCCTTGTCTTTACGAAGACCGAGATCAAAAGATTATTTAAGCGCGGGCGGATAATAGACGCGAAGACTATCTGCGCCTTTACCATGTGCGGGTGGCTATGACAGGCGGGAACATAATTCAGCTCAAGAGCGGGAAAAAAGGTATTGTGAGGCCCGGCCATCCGTGGCTCTTCAGGCCGCAACTCCCTAAAGTTTTAGCCGGCATAAAAGCCGGCAGCATAGTAACGGTCTTAGACGCAAAAGGTAATTTTCTCGGCCGCGGTTACTATAACCCAAAGTCATACATTACGATAAGGCTCCTCACCTTTATAGACGAAGAGATCGATAAAGATTTTTTTGTTAAGAAGATCGGGGAATCGGCTGAGAAAAGAAAATCACTCCTGTCCGCCACCAACGCCTACAGGGTGATCTTCAGCGAAGCGGACAGCCTGCCCGGCTTGATACTGGATATATATAATGATACCGCCGTATTCCAGGTGCTGACCCTTGGCATGGATAAGCTTAAGACGATCGCTATCGATGCCGTGCGGGCAATATTAAGGCCAAAGTATATATACGAGAAGGACTCGTCGCCGTTCAGAAAACTCGAAGGCTTAAAAGATATAAGCATGTGGTGGGGCGAGACCGGCAAAGGTATAGTAGAAATATCAGAAGGAAAGGTAAAATTCTTAGTCGATATAGAGAAAGGCCACAAGACAGGATTTTATCTCGACCAGCGGAAGTCGCGTCTTGGGCTGGAAGGTTTCTGCAAAGACAAAACGGTGCTGGACCTGTTTTGCTATACAGGCGGATTCTCCGTGTCAGCGGCAGTATTTGGAGCGAAGGGCGTTACAGGTGTGGACATAAAAGAGGAATGGCTGGCGCTAGCGCGTGAAAACGCCAGCCTTAACGGGATCTCTCAAAAAGCGGAATTCATAAAAGGCGACGCATTTTCTATCCTGAAAGATATTTTGAACTCGGGACGGAAATTCGATATTATAATACTCGACCCGCCGTCATTCTTAAAGACCAGGGAATCGCTTGCAAGCGCGTCGAAAGGTTACAAAGAGCTGAATACTCTGGCCATGAAGACGCTGACAGATGGAGGCACGCTCGTGACTTTTTCATGTTCGCATAATATGCCGAACGCGGGCTTTTCGGAAATATTAAAAAAATCGGCCATCGATGCCGGTAAAAAGATAACGATACTTAAGCGCTGTCACCAGGCGGAAGACCACCCTATAATCAAAGCGATCCCCCAGACGGAGTACCTGAAAGGGTATTTTTTAAAAGTAGATAATGCATGAAAATAAAAAAACTTGATCACAAGAGCATAAAACCGTACGGCTGGATCATCGATCGGGAATTTATTAAAGACTACGGCCAGGGTGACAAGTTCGGCGTCCTCTTAAAAGAAAGATCCGCGGGTTGGAGGATAGGTTACCTGATACTCCGCAAGAAAAGATTCGAAAAATTGGAAAGTCATCCTGACAGCCTCGAAACGTTCGAACCGGTAAAGGGCAAGACCATCATTACGCTCGCGCCGAATAAAAGGCCTGATAAAGCGGAGGCCTTTTTTCTGGACAGGCCGCTCGTTCTTAAAAAAGGCGTCTGGCATAATGTTGCCGCAATATCAAAAGAATGTGAGATAAAGATATTTGAGAACATTGAAGTTAAAACGGAATATTATTATTTACAGGAGGGCATCTCATGAAGCATATGATCCTGGTCCTTTTCTTGATAATTGTTCCGGCAGCATGTTTTGCCGAGGGCGATGACGTGCTTGCTACCGGTGCCTCACCGGTCGCTAGCCAGGACTCATCCACTCAAGCTGTTCAGCCGGCTCAGGCGGCGTCTGACGGCGGACCATCAGATACGACAGGTGCCGCCGAGCGCGAAGATTGGTTCAATTGGAGCAGCAGCGTCAGTTTCGATGATATAAGAAAAGACGACAACTTGCAGTTCTGACATAGCGCTGTGGTAACAAAGGACGATCAAATGAACATAATGCCTGTTTTATTAAAGATGTTGAAATCGAAAGCAAGGGCGTTCGAAGAAGCCACAAAGGATCCGATCGCCCACCAAAAGAGCGTCCTTTTCGAATATCTTAACCGCAATAAGCGTACCGAATACGGCCGGAAATATAATTTTTCAGGAATAAGATCGATCGAAGAGTTCAGGTCGCGCGTTCCTATAATCGATTACGAAGACCTGCGTCCTTTAATAGCGAGAATGGCAAAAGGCGAGAAAGATATCCTTACTGCGGATAGGGCGATATTCTTCGGGATAACGAGCGGCACGACAGGCGAGCCTAAACTCATCCCGGTAACGAAGTATTCACGGAAGAAGAAAACGGAATTGATGAAGCTCTGGACATATTATGTTTACAGGGACCATCCGCATGTCTTCAAAGGGAAAGTGCTCGCCATAATAAGTCCGGAAATAAAGAATTGCACAGAGAGCGGCATACCTTACGGCCCGGAGGACGGCCACGCTTATAATAACCTGCCGGCAGTCGTCAGGCATCTTTATGTCCTGCCATACCAGATATTCTATATCAAAGACTATGATGCAAGATATTATTGCATGCTCAGAATATCGATGGAACAAAATGTGACCACCATTGCCACGTTAAATCCAAGCACTATGGTCCTGTTGTGCCGGCAGATAGAAAAGGTGCAGAACGATATTATTAAAGATATAGAAGAGGGGACCCTGAAGAAAGGCCTGGATATTCCTTGCGACATCAGAAAGCTGGTGGAAAAAAATCTCAGGCCTAACCCAAAAAGGGCTACAGAACTTAAAAAGATCCTTAAGGAAGGCAAGCCTCTCTATCCCAAATATTTCTGGCCCGATCTCGAACTTATGGAATGCTGGAAAGGCGGGACGGTCAAGCTGTATCTGAAAGAGCTGCCTCAATATCTTGGGGATGTGCCTTTCAGGGATTTTGGATGCCTTTCGACGGAATCGCGCAGCGCCATACCAATGACAGACGAAGGCGCCGGGAGCGTCCTGGCCGTAAAGACCAATTTCTATGAATTCGTGCCGCGCGAGGAGATGGGCAAAATTGGCATGCGGACGCTTTTATGCGATGAGCTTGAAAAAGGGAAAGAATATTACCTGATCGTTACAACGGCCGGGGGGCTGTACAGGTACAGCATGGATGACGTCATTACCGTAGATGGATTTTTTAATAAAACGCCTGTAATAGAATTTATCCAGAAGGGGAAAAACGCGATATCCATAACCGGCGAGAAGATCTACGAGTCGCACATCAACGAAGCTGTGAATAAGGCTGCTGACAAACATCACATTTTAATAGGATTCTTTTCAGCTTTCGTCGAGCTTGGCGCTCCGGCCCGCTATATCTTCCTGGCGGAATTTAACGGCACGCCGTCGTCGGCCGAAAAGAAGGCGCTTTTGAGGACGATAGAGGAAGAATTGTGCAATCAGAATTCGGAATATAAAGACATAAGGGAACAGGTGCTACTAGGGCATCCGGTGCTTAGGGTCGTGAAAAGCGGCGAATTTGAAAAATACCGTGCAAGGAAGATCGCGGAAGGCCGGCATGAAGGGCAGTTCAAGGTGCCTGAGCTGGTCGGCGATCGTAACTTTCATAAAAATTTCTGCATAGAAGAAGAGATAACGCATAATTTGGAATGATCATAACTAGTTAGCGTCACTTGCAAATTTGCTATAATGATGTATACTTATACTCTATAAAAGGGAGGTGGATTATGAAGAGGTTAGTTTGTTTGGCTATTATCATATTATTTGTTGCAAGCACCATACCCGTACTTGCAGAAGGGCCTGCGATCGGCAGCGGCAAAGGCAAGGTTGTTCTACCGTTCCAGCCCATAGCTGACACTATGAAGCTGAATAAGGCAAAGCCGAAAAATCAGTGGATAGCGCCGTCGCATCAGCCGATCACGTGGCAGGGCATGAAAGATGATTGGAAGAAGGGCAGGGAGGACGCACAAAAGGAATCGCTGAGGACTCCCAAGACAGCCGCGGCGGTAACGAAATAACAATTCGCATCTTTAATTATGCAAAAGGCACCGTTTTTATAGAACGGTGTCTTTTGCTTTAACATATCATAAAAGTGTTGCAAATATCCTGAAGGAAGAATATAATAAAAAACATTAAATTAAGGAGGTGAAGTAAAGTGAAGAAGATTTTAATAGCAGTTTTAGTGCTTGTATGCGCGGCTTCTATTTGTTACGCCGCAACAAGCGATGCACCGAAAGCCAATGAGCCGGTAGGCGCTGCCATAGAGTCAACAGGGGTGTTTGTCGGTAAAATAGTCGGTGTCGTTACCACCGGAAGCGATAGCGCGACCGGTCCGGCCATAACCGTAGCTAATGACGCAGGTAAGGTCGTTACATTCCCGGTAGATCCGACCGTACAGATAGTCGATGCAGCTGTGAATGCTGTGACGCTGAATCAGCTCAAAACGGGCGAGAAGGTGTCTGTGCAGTATTCAAAAGATAGCAGCGGAAACTCGAAGGCAAAAGCGATCAACTTAGAGTAATAATTTCAACATGCCTTATAAAATGGCAGGCGGATTTTTCGCCTGCCATTTTTTGTGGTCTAGGCAGGGCCTTGTATTTAGCAAAAACCGTGCTATACTTAAGGTAGACGCTTATGAGCGTCGATGAGTTTCACCCGCCTACCGGGCAACATAAAAAACAAGGTTACGGTAGGTGGGTTTTTTATACGGACTTTTTGCGATAAAGAAGGCATGGGCATGAAACTTAAAGAGATCATCGACCGATTCGGGAATTTAAGCGTTTATCAAAAACGTTCGGCCGATGATAATTATTGCGAGCTGGTTTTCGAGACCAAAGATACGGATAAATGGGAAGGCATTCTTACCGATATTTTAGGGTCGGCCATAAAACCGCCGAAAACCAACCTTACCGGAGAAGACCGTTTCTTTGCCGATAAACATGGCGGCGTTCAGAGCGACCAGACGTTCTTCAGAAAAGAGATAGACGGCTCATGCTTTATAGCGATGCTCTGGCCCTGGCAGGACCGCGAACACACCACTTTAAAAATAGCAATCCATGAACCTGCGCGGGATCTTAAAAGACGATAAGATAAGATCGATCGTCGCGGAAAGCTGGTCTTTAAGCTGGCCTATGACGTTCATAATGTCCTATGAATTCCTTATAGGGCTCTCGGACGTCTATGTAGCATCCAGGTTCGGCACGCTCGCCCAGGCCGCGTACGGTTTCGCGTTCCAGCTGTATTTCATATTCATAATCATCGGCATAGCTCTCAGCGTAGGCATAGTGTCGGTCGTATCGAGGCTTTACACTTCGCCTGATAAAGAAGAATTCTATAAGGCCGTCAATTCCTCCCTCTTAATAGTCTCCCTATCCGGCCTCGCGTTCGGCATAGCGGGCATCCTGTTTTCCAAAGACCTTGTAAACGTCCTTAACCTCCCACAGGAAGTAAAGCCTTACACCATCTCTTTCATGAAGATCTATTCCCTGGCATTCCTCTTCGATTATATACTGATGAGCATAAACGGCATCCTGCGCGCGTGCGGCATGATCAAAAAGTCATTGTGGATAATGACCATCGTCTGCGTAATGAATATCGCGCTCAATTTTGCCCTGGCGTTAGGCACGCCCCTCGGATTTACAGGCATCGCGGTCGCTACAGTGACAAGCCTGTTTGCCGGGGCCTGCATAAGCCTATACTATGTCAGAAAGCTGGTCTCGGGCTTCAGGCTATCCGGTTCTATAGTGAAAAATATCCTCTCCATAAGCTGGCCGTCAGGATTACTGCAGACCTTATGGCAGCTCGGCGCGCTCGCGCTATTTTTGATATTGGGCCTTTTGCCCATGCACAATATCGAGATAATGGCCGCGCTCACCAACGGCCTTAAGATAGAGTCCGCCATATTCCTGCCCGCGTTCGCGTTCAACATGGCCGCAGCTGTCGTGGTGGGCAACCTCATCGGCAAAAAAGAGGAAAGCGATGCTTTCCGGGGAGGGATCGTCACTGCAACGATGGGCGTAGCGATCGCCGGCATAATGACGATATTAATAATGCTGAATGCCAAACACATAGCAGCGTTACTGTCGAATAATGATATTGTAATAAAGGAGAGCATGAAGTATATTTATATAGCTCTTATATCCGAACCCATTATGGCCTGGGGCGTCATACTGGGAGGCGGCCTGAACGGGGCCGGGGATACGATGAGCGTAATGAAGGTCACAGCGCTCAGCGTATGGCTTGTTCGGATCCCATTATGCTATCTTCTGGGCATCTATTTCGGTTTCGGCGCGATAGCAATATGGTGGTCGATGAACGCCTCGATCCTGGTCCAGGCGGTCTTCATAACAAGGCGCTATTTCAGTAAAAAATGGATAGTGCCTGCGGAAAGGGCAATATGATAAGTAAAGTATATTTTACGCAAGTAAAAGATTCGAACGATAATGCCGACGTTATAGGCAGGCTTAAAACCTTGCTCGAAAAAAGCCGCATACTCGACGTTGTCGGAAACAACGACAAAGTCGCGGTGAAGGCACATTTCGGCGAGGAAGGGAATACCGGGTATGTCCGGCCCGAATATGTTTCGGTAGTCTGTCAGTCCATAAGCGCCAGGGGCGGCGTGCCCGTCATTGCTGACACAAACACGCTTTATCATGGCAAACGTTCCAATTCCAAAGACCATCTCGAGTGTGCCCGCAAACACGGTTTTACCAAAGAATCTGTCGGCGCCGATATCGTTATTCCTGACGACGCGGACAAGAAAAATACACGCTTGGTAAATGTGAACGCAAAACTCATCAAGTCCGCAAAGGTCTCGGGGTTATTTCTCGACGCGGATGCCATAATTGCGGTGAATCATTTCAAAGGCCACGTACTGGCCGGTTTTGGCGGAGCTTTGAAAAATATAGGTATGGGGTGCGCGACAAGAGAGGGTAAACTTGCCCAGCATTGCGACGTTGCGCCAGTTGTGCATAAAGATGAATGCATTGGCTGTAAGGCGTGCATGAACATATGTCCGGCGAAAGCCATTCAGATGGAAGATGCCAGGGCGGTCGTAGATAAAGCCCTCTGCGTGGGTTGCGCAGACTGCATACTTGTCTGTCCCACCAATGCCATGTTCATAGACTTCAAAGCGGGAAGGGCAGTACAGGAAAAGATGGCAGAGTATGCATCGGCCGTTATAAAAAATAAGAAGCGCATGGCGTATATCAATTTCGCAGTGAGGATCCTGAAGGAATGCGACTGCTGGGGCATGGAGACGCCTCAGATAGCGCCCGACGTAGGAATATTCGCCTCGCTCGATCCGGTCGCGATCGACAAGGCTAGTTACGACATGGTCCTGAAGGCCTGCGGCAAAGATCCGTTCAAAGAAGTCCACCCCGACCAGGACGGCACGATCCAGCTAAAATACGCCGCCGAACTCGGCTTGGGCAATCTCGATTATGAACTGATAGAAATAAAATGAGAAATTTTAGATATTTCAAATTAGCATCTTTAGGCGGCCTGCTCCTCTTATTTAAACTTATATTGCCTCCTTTGGCCTTTTCAGCCACCGAGACCTACGATCAGTCTGTATCGCAGGCATATAACAATGCCCCCAACCCTGCTCCTTACACCTGGTCTGCTCCCGCAGGTTCGATAGTCACCATACCTGTCGTACATGATCCTGCCAATCCGTACGGCCTCACATATGATACCGGTACTCCCGGGAACCTCGTCGTCAGGACTGCGACAAACTCGTCGTTCTTCTTTTCAAATTATGTAGGACAGCCCGGTTATGCTACTTTTAATGATCCAAAACAAACCTCCGGAGGCGCCTCATGGGTTACGACAGGCAATGATCTTACAAATTTTTATGACACTAAGGGAGGCGACGCGACCGGCACGAACCTTATAAAGTTCCTGGAGCGCGGTCTTGGCATGAATAGCCCCGGCACTCACGATGCGATAATAGAGTATACTGTTGAAGTGGCTGACAGTAATTCTCTGATGCGCCCCACAGCAAATCCCGATATAGCAACTTATCATTACGACCAATTTGGCAGCGGCAAAACGCTCCAAGGGTCCACCGCCTTCAATAACTATTATCAATATTGGCAAACTACCACCGCCCCGGGCACGTCAGGCGCTTTCCCGTGGACACAACTCGGATATACGTATTACTGGGGGAACGGAGGTTCGCCTCCGTCGGGAATTTCCCAGATACAGGGCATGTCAGAGTTCATCATCCTGGGAGGCACAGCGGTCAATCTTTACGGTATCTATAGTACGCAGTCATACATATATACTAAGAATAACGGCGAATACGGGAACGGATATGCGAGCTTTAACATCACCGGCCCCTGCAACAGCGTTTGGGCCGGCCACAGTTTCCAGTATAACGTCAGCCGCTCGGCCGCAGCTCCTAATGAAATAAATGTGACCAATGGCGGCTCTGTCACAGGCGGGCAGGGCATCCTCGTCTGGTCGCTCAACTACACGGTCACAGTGGGAAGCGGCTGTGCTGTATCAAGCGACGGCACATCATTAAAATACGGAGTCGGAGGCACCGCAAATACCGGCATAGTTTTCGACGGCGATACCAGCTCAACTTATGGCACTCCGATCAAAGTAGGTATAAACAAATTGGTCAATTCAGGCACTATCACGGGAAACTCATCTTATACAGGCACCGGCGTCGATATAGTGAGAGGCTATTCGACCGGCCCGTCGACCATACAAAATAAATCCGGCGGGCTTATCGCCGGCACAACGGCCATTTTGATCGAATCGGGAGATGCAACGATCACGAATGATCTCGGCGCGACAATTTCCGGAAATATACAAAGTAATGCCGATACCACCACCATAACGAATTCCGGAACGATAGATGTAGGCACCGGAAACGTATCGCTTACCACCGGCGCCGGTGCTTATAACCAGAATGCAGGCGGCACATTGAAATTGACGGCAAATTCATCCACCAGTTACGGCAAGGTTACGACTGCAGCGATCTCTTCTCTGGCCGCGGCAAGCAACGTAAATGTTACGATAGGCGGCTATATTCCCAATAATACGACATTTACAGTGGTAGATACCGGCGGATTGGGCGTTGGCGCTGTGCCGGGCACGCTTACATCGACGAGCCCGGTATTTACATTTTCCGGAAGTAACAGCACCAACAATCTCGTTCTGACAGCGACTCGCGCGAATAGCTACAATACTTTCGCCTCTAACTCCAACGCGTCCGCGGCCGGCTCGGTCCTGAGCTCCATCGCCCTAAATAATACCGCGACCGGCGACATGCGCACTATCTTGAGCGCGCTGGACACGATGACGTCAGCAGACCAGATCAATCAGGCGCTAAATTCGCTTATCCCGAATACGGATAATAGCGTTCCTCAGGTGGGCTATGAAACACAGACGCAATTTATAAATACTATTCTAAGCCACTTTGACAATGTTCCGTCCGTCCAGACAGCGGGCGACGCCGGCGTCGCCGTCCTTGGTAACGATGTGCGCAAGGCAGGCGTATGGGCCCAGGGGTTCGATACATATTTGCACGAGGATCCCAGGGGCCTCTCTAACGGCTACGACGCCAATGTGTGGGGGACGTCCATGGGTTATGATGTGCCTGTCATGGGAAATTTCATCTGCGGATTGAACGCGGGATACGCCTGGAATAACATAAGGACAAAGGATAGCGGCGCCAGAACTACTGCCAATAATTATCAGGGTAGTATTTACGGCAGCTTTTCACACGACGCTTATTATGTCGACGGTATTTTGTCGTTCGCGTATAACCAATATGATTCCACAAGGCACGTTGCGGTGGGTGCCATCGACCGCACGCCAAAGTCGGACTATGGCGGCCAACAGTATTCTGCTTATTTGGAAACAGGCTACACCTTCAAAAATAATAAAGTTACGCTCACGCCTCTCGGATCAGCGCAGTATGCGCACCTGCACGTGAACGGCTATACCGAGGACGGCGGCGGCGCCGCAGGCCTTACGGTGGCCGGCCAGGACTATGACATGTTCCAGACGGGCCTTGGCGCGAGGCTGGCTTACAAGATCGCCGGCAAAGATCATACCCTCATCCCGGACATACATGTGAAATGGCTCTACGATTTTATAGGCGATAACCAGCAGGCCACGTCCACCTTTACCGGCGGCGGAGCGTCGTTTGCCACTAGCGGGTTCACTCCTGCGCAGTCGAGCTACGATTTCGGCACGCGATGGATCTTCTTATCAAAACCAAACATCACGCTTTCATTAAATTATGATTTTGAAGTTAAAGAAGATTTCTACAGCCATGCCGGCTATGCCAACGTCCGCTACGATTTCTAAATACGCCCGCTTTAAAAATCTTCATTGCCTATCGTTATAATCAAATGTTATAATATTTTTATGATAACTATTGAAATTGATACGAAGACATGTAAGGGCGATGGAAAGTGCGTAGAGGTCTGCCCGAGGCATCTCTTAAGGATGAATGAAAAAGAACGCGTACCGGAATTTATATCCGGCGGCAGCGACATGTGCATTAATTGCGGCCACTGTTTTGCAGTCTGTCCGCCCGGGCCTATAAAACTATCCACGATGAACGTTGAAAGCTCTACACCCCTCGACCACTCCAAATTACCGGACGCAAGACAAGTCGAGCTCTTCCTGAAGGGCAGGCGCTCGATCCGGGCATACAAAGATGAGCCTGTAACAAAAGGGTCGATCGAAAAACTTTTGGATATCGCAAGATTCGCTCCGTCGGGGATAAACCGCCAGCCCGTTAAATGGGCAGTTCTTATGGGCAAAGAGAAAGTCCGCGAGCTGGGAGGCCTCACATCGAAGTGGATGGAGGAGCTTCTGACAGCGAAGTCTCCGATGGCAGAGGGTTTGGGTTTTAGTATCCTGGTCGAAACCTGGAAAAACGGCGACGACAGGATCTGTCGGAGCGCGCCTTGTATCGTCATTGCCTATGGCCTTAAAGAAGATCCGATGGCGGCGCAGTCATGCCTTATTTCGGGAACGTACCTTGAACTTGCGGCATTCGGCCTTGGTCTTGGCGCATGCTGGGCAGGGTATGTGAACATGGCTATAAATATGTCTGAGACTGTGAGAAAATTCGTCGGTTTATCGCCTCGCGCAAACGCCGGCGCTTGTATGATGATCGGATACCCGAAATATCGCTATAGCCGTATACCCTTAAGAGATCCTGCCAGGATCATCTGGAAGACATAAGCTCGAGGGGCCAATAATAAAATAGAAAGGGGTTTTATATGGGTTTCTTAGCATTGCTAGTTCCGGTCGTTGTTATTCTTATTGTTTTATCTGTCAGGATCATCCAGCAGTATGAGACGGGCGTTGTCTTTCAGCTCGGCAAATACTCGAGGACGCTCCACCCGGGCTTAAATTTCATAATCCCGATAATCGAATATGCAAGAGTAGTCGATATGAGGATATCAACAAATGATATACCAAAGCAGCAGGTTATAACTAAAGATAACGTCCCCGTATCTATAAATGGCGTCGTATATTTTAAAGTCATAGATGCTCAAGTTGCGATAATTAACGTTCAGAGTTATCTATATGCGGTATCGCAATATGCGCAGGCTGCCTTAAGGGATGTGGTCGGCGGCATGACGCTTGACGACCTCTTGGCGGAAAGAGAAAAGATCGGTGATGAGATCGAAGAGATCATCCAAAAAGAGGCAAAGACCTGGGGCCTTCAGGTCATGGCCATCAAGCTTCAGGACTTGGATATGCCTGAAGATCTAAAGAGGATCATGTCAAGGCAAGCCTCGGCGGAAAGAGAAAAAAGAGCTACGATAACAAAGGCCGAAGGAGATAAGCTGGCGGCCGTTAATCTGGCGGAAGCGGCCAGGACGATGGCCGCATCTCCGGGCGCAATGCAGCTTAGGACCCTTCAGACAATAGACGGCCTCGGGCCCAGCCCGTCTAATACGGTCGTCCTTGCCGTCCCTGTAGATGTATTAGAGCTTGCAAGGGGGCTCAATATTAAAGTTGCGGAAAAGAAGCAAGAGTAACTCCCATTTACACATATCTGAGAATTTGCTATAATTCAGTCACAAAGAATTAATTGAGTGAAATGGAGTTGCTGGCGTAGCTCAGTTGGTAGAGCAGCGGTTTCGTAAACCGCAGGTCCTCAGTTCAAATCTGAGCGCCAGCTCCAGTTTACTAGGGATGGTTCTCCCGCCTGGAGTTGAACAGGGGGCGGGATCCCGCCCCGAGTAAGGCAAAATGGCGGGGAAATCCCTTCGCCAGCTCCATTCTGTTTCGCAGGAATGATAATGAACAAGCTGTTGCTGGTATTACTTCTCATCATATCGCTCACCGGCGCCGCGTTTGCAGCTGCCAGGGCGGCCTCGCTGAACGCTACAGGTTACGATTGGCTGGGATATTCGAAAGAAGATAAATTCACTTTTGCCCAGCTGCTTTACGTAGTGCACGGCGTCGATAAGAATAAAAATAAACCGGATGATATTATAAAAGCCCTGGACGACTTTTATTATGGCGCTATCAAAGAAGCGAAGGCCGACCCTCTGGGCTGCGACGAGGATGCCTCTCTTAAGATCCGCTGCGTAAGCGTTATTGCCAACCGCCTCACCCGCCCGAAGTAAGATCATATTAATTTGTCCCTTGTAACCCCCCATCCGTCTCTGTTATACTGTTTATATGGCCAAGAAGATAATCATGCTCTCCGCGAGCCCTAAGAAAGACGGCAATACGGCGACGCTTGTTAACTGGTTTGCCGGAGGTGCCAGGTCAAAAGGCGCCGAGGTGGAGATAGTCAATACCGCTTTCCTCAAATATAAGTCTACCGGCTGCGTATCCTGCAGGACGTGCCAACGGATAGAAGAATACGTTTGCGCGATCAATGACGAGGCAAAGCCGGTCCTGGCGAGGATGCCCGCTGCGGATGTCATAGTCATGGCGACCCCGCTCTATTTCTTCGGGCCGAGCGCGCAGCTGAAGCTCATATTCGACAGGATGTTCTCTCTGTATAAGTGGGATAACGCGGCCAATACGATGAAGTCGCCGCTGAAAGGCAAGACCTTTGTATTGATAGCGAGCGCCTACGAGGATAAGGGCCTTGACGCGCTCGAAAAACCGTTTGCGATAACCGCCGACTATACGGGCATGAAATTCGACTCTCTTATTATCCCGAACGCGGGCGTCTCCGGAGATGTTAAGGAAAAAGCAGGCGTTCGCGAAAAAGCGATCGCGTTCGGCAAAAAGATAGGCGGATCTTAAAAATATGACAAATATTAAATTACCAAAAATAGTCATTGTAGGCCGCCCAAATGTCGGCAAGTCATCCCTTTTCAACAGGATCGCCGGCTCGAGGAAGGCCATTGTAGAATCCGCGAGCGGGACCACGCGCGACAGGCTGTATGCTGATATCAAATGGAAGACAAAGGGTTTTACGATAGTCGATACCGGCGGATTTGAAAAGTCGGGCCGCGGCCCGATGGCAGGCCTTATATTAAAACAGCTTGAAAGGGCCATCGCGGAAGCGGATATAATATTTTTTGTCACGGACGGGACGGCAGGCATATTGCCGCAGGATATCGAATTCTCAACGGGCTTAAGAAGGACCTCGAAGAAAATATATTTAATAGTTAATAAGATAGATAACAGGTCGCAGGAAGCAAAAGCGCTCGATTTTTTTGAATTGGGCATGGGTGAGCCTTACGCCATTAGCGCGACCGGCGGCTCGGGCATCGATAAGCTGCTGGACGATGTAGCAAAACATATAGAAAATCCGGCGCAAACGAACGCGGTCGAGCGCGTTAAAGTCGCCATAATCGGGCGGCCTAACGTCGGCAAATCGTCCTATCTGAACTCCATCCTCAATGAGGAGCGCGCCATCGTCCATCCGATCGCCGGTACCACGAGAGATGCTACAGACACGGACTTTGAATTGAACGGCACAAATTTCCTTCTTATAGATACGGCAGGCATAAGGCATAACGCCAAGATAAATGAGGCGGCAGACTTCTATGGAGGCGTCCGCTCAAAAGAGGCGATCGCGCGCTGTGACGTGGCGCTGGTGCTCATAGACGGTTTTGACGGATTGCGCGAGGACGACATGCGGATCATAAACTTATGCATAGATGAGGGCAAGGCTCTAGCCCTGGTCGTGAATAAATGGGACCTGGCCGAAGGCGCGGACGCAACTAGATATCAGGAAATGCTCATACAGAAGTTAAAGGGTCTGAGAAATTATCCGGTCATATTTACTTCATGCAAGACGGGGAAAAACGTGATCAAGGCCCTGGAGCTTGCAGGATCGGTTTATAAAAAATCTGCCGCAATGTTGACACCTGATGAGCTTAGCGTAATGCTCGAGATGCTGAATAATGCATCGGAAATAAGGAATAAAAGGATAAAATTCAAATATCTCGCCCAGAAGGCCGTAAATCCGCCCGAATTCGTGATAGGCGTCAAGTCCGCTGACTCGATGGCCGCTAACCTGAAGCGGTTTGTGGAGAACTTTTTAAGGCTGACGCGCGATTTCGAAGGTGTGCCCATAAGGATAAGTTTCGAAAGAGGCGCTAAAGCTGCGCCGGGGCGATAATAGGCCCCCAATCTTGCCTATTGCCGGATTAGGTGGTATACTTAAATCCGCAGCAAAAAAGGAGGTGTAGCATGGGTAACGAATGCACGGGGAAAAATTTTTCGGACTGCGTAAGGAAAAAAGCGTATGAATTATGGGAAAAAGACGGACGTAAAAAAGGCTGTGACATGCACTATTGGCTGAAGGCTGAAAAGGCCGTCAAAGCCAGCAGCAAAAAATAACGAAAATAGAAAATATCCCGAATTAAGTTTTAGCGCAGGAATTGCAGAAGATGGCTGAAAAAAAGAACAATATGATGAAGATGAAGCATGAGATGAAAGAAGGGAAGAGCGAAGTAAAACAATAGATATTTTTAGTAAATTTAGACAACCCCGTCCCTACAGACGGGGTTGTTTTATGCGCGTTTATCCTCCTGGGGCTATTTTTATTTGACGAGATCTGTGATATACTATTTCCCATGGCTCATTTTCACGCGCTCTATCTCTATGTGACATCGCTCGCGCCATATCTGAAGCAATATGGTTATTGGATATTCTTTTTCGGCATGCTTGCAGAGAACGCGGGGCTTCCTACGCCGGGGGAGAGCCTTCTGATCGCGGGAGGGATCCTGGCCGCAAAAGGTAAATTCTTCGTCTGGTTTGTAATATTCTCAACCTTTATCGGCGCGGCGATGGGCAGCTGCATATGTTATGTCATAGGTTTTTTCGGCGGCAGGCGCTTATGCCTTAAGTATAAGAGATTTTTGTTTATCGATGAAGCTAAACTGCAGAAACTCGAATATTTTTTTAATCATTACGGCGGGTGGGTGATCATCGCCTCAAAATTTGTAGTGGGATTGCGGCAGCTTAGCGGCGTTGTCGCCGGCATCAGCGAGATGAACTGGAAGAGATTTTTAGTGTATAATATCATCGGCGCCGCGTTATGGTCAGCATCATGGATAAGCCTGGCTTATTTTCTCGGTAGCAGGCTGGATGACCTGTTCACGGCGTTCACATATTTTGAATATTTATTGTTGGCGCTATTATTCACCGCTCTCATAACGCTTATGGCGCGCCGTCTCAGCAAAAAGAAGGGGAGGGCATAAAATGTCGTTCAATCAATGGCTATTGTTTAAAATACCGACAGTCGTCCTGGGCGCCCTGATAGTCGGCAGCGCGGTAATCCTATCCGTCGCGGGACTGCTCATCGTCCGGATGTTCGTCCCACATTACAAATTAAAGCTCCACAATGATATAGCCGGCCCTATCTTTGCGACTCTCGGCGTAGTCTATGCCGTGCTATTGGCTTTTGTGGTGGTCATAGTATGGCAGAATTTTGACAGATCGAATTCTGATGTCCAGGGTGAGGCGAATTGCCTGGTCGACATGTACAGGGACGCCGAAGCATTTCCTTCCGATTTCAGGAATGGGATACGGGCCCTTGTCGAGGAATACGCGCAAGCGGTGGTTAATGATGAGTGGCGCAGCATGGAAAGAGGCGAATCGAGCCCGTTGGTGCGGGATGTCCTGAAAAAGATGTGGAGCTCTTACAGCGGTTACGAGCCGAAGACCGAGGCGGAAAAGACGTTCTACGCCGAGTCGGTGCGGAAGATGAACGAATTGGGTGAGCTGCGCAGGATGAGGCTCATGGACTCAAGAACGGGCGTCAATTCGTTATTATGGTTCGTGCTGATCGTGGGCGGGATAGTCACGATAACGTTCACTTTCTTCTTCGGGTCTGAGAACCTGACGGCGCAAATGATAATGGCATTATTGTTAGCAGTACTCATATCGCTGATACTATTCACGATACTCGCGATGGATTTTCCTTTTACAGGAAGTATATCGATATCGCCGGAACCGTTCACACAGACAGCGGCGAACTGGTAGCATTAAAAAGAGAGGTGTTAGAATGAAGCTAAAAGAGATATTCCAGATCATGATAGATGCGAATGCGTCCGACCTGTTCGTCAGGCCGGGCGGAAGTATTTATGCCAGGATACTCACGGAAGTGCGTCCTATAGGCGACCAGACACTGACGGTGGAAGAAGTGGACGGCTTTGTTAAAGATCTACTGGATAATTTTGAAAAAGAGGTGCTTGCGAGGGAGAGAAGCTGCGAATTTACCAAGTTCTGCGAAGGGATCGACCCGCGCTGGCGTTTCCGCATATCCGTATTTTATCAGAAGAACCATTTCATAATAGCGATAAGGAAGATAGACCTGAACATACTTGGTTTTGAGGAGCTGAACCTTCCCGTCTCTGTGCTGGAAAGTTTATGCCGCGAGAAGCGGGGGCTTATACTGCTTACCGGGATCACTGGAAGCGGTAAATCCACGGCAATCGCTTCGATGATAGAACATATAAACAAAAATTTCGGGAAACACATACTTACCGTGGAAGACCCCATAGAATTTATATTTGAAGACAAGAAAGCGATGATCAACCAGAGGGAGCTTGGTAAAGACGTTCTCTCTTATGAGGGCGCCCTGAGGCAGGCCGCTTATCACTCGCCCGATGTTATTTATATCGGGAATATCCGGGATAAGGAGACATGCCACGCGGCTTTAACCGCTGCCGAGACCGGCGCGTTGGTCTTTTCCACGGTCCACAGCGTAAACGCCGCCACAACGGTGGAGAGGCTCATAAATTTCTTTCCGCCGGAACAGCATGGTTTTATGTTCAATCAATTGGCGTTCCTGCTCAAAGGGGTGGTGTCCCTGCGTCTTCTTCCTAGGATAGATATAGAGGGGCTCATACCCGCGTATGAAGTGATGACATTAAGCCCCAGCATATCAGGCTTTCTTAGCAAGGCCAAGATGCTGGAGATCTCGCAGTGTATCAAGTCCAGTAATATTTTCGGCATGAACAGCTTCAACCAGCGTCTCCTGGAACTTGTCAAGGATGGGAAAATATCCCCGGAATGCGCGATCGATAATTCCGACGAAAAGAATGATTTTAATCTGATGCTGAGAAGAGAAAAAATTATTTAAGGATCTCGAAAAACATCCGACCATGACCAGATTTAGAGACGTCCTCAGGAACAAAAATTTCTTTTTTCTATGGCTGGGCCAGGTCATCTCGAACTTCGGCGACCGCTTGAACCAGATGGCGCTTGTCGCGCTCGTCTATCAGCGCAACCCAGGGTCAGAAGTGGCTCTCGCGAAGCTTATTTCGTTCACCATAATCCCCGTCTTTATCATAGGCCCGATAGCCGGCGCGTGGGTCGACAGGCTCAACCGTAAGAACATAATGCTGATATCCGACATATTGCGTGGCGTCCTGGTCCTCTCTATCCCGCTTTTCATAAGGCTCAACCAGATATTGCTCGTCTACCTGACGATATTCGTGACATTCTCTATCTCGAGATTCTTCATCCCGTCTAAGATGGCGATAATACCGGAGATAGTATCGAAGGAGAAACTTCTCGTGGCGAATACGCTGCAGGACACGACGCATATGATAGGGAACGTCGTTGGGCTTGTGGTCGCGGGCATCATCGTCAACATAGCTTATATCGGCGCGATAGGGGGATTCTATATCGACAGCGTTACGTTTTTCATATCCGCGCTCTTCATAGCGATGATGGCCCATCGCGCCCATGTAAAAGACGTCGGCGAGGAACTGCGTCTGACGGGTGAAGCAATAGGAGATAGCCTGAGGAAGTCGATATTTAGCGAGATAAAAGAAGGATTGAAGCATCTTATTGCGTACAGCGACATGCGCTTCATCGTCTACGTCTTCTTTTTGCTTATGGCGGGCATAGGAGCCGTATCGTGTGTCATCATAGTTTTCATCCAGCACGTTTTTGGAACGTCTACCCGTCACATAGGGTTCCTGGGGATGTTCCTGGCCGGCGGGCTTCTTTTGGGCACAGTCCTGTATGGTAAATTAGGCCAAAAGTTCCAGAAGAGGACGGCGATACACATAAGTTTCATGGCCGGCGGTGTTTTTCTTATGCTATTTGCGATATTTGTCAGTCGTTATCCTAATATATTTTTAGCGGGTTTCCTGGTCGGACTCTTGGGTATGTCAATAAGCCCTATAATGGCGTGCACCAACACGCTGGCTCACGAAACTATACCTGAAGAAGTGAGGGGAAGGATATTCAGTTCGCTTGAGGCTGTAATACATCTGGGATTTCTTATTTTCATGTTCATCGCGGCGTATTCGGCTAAATATGTAAACCGCTTCTGGATATTGATCGTGGTCGGTATGGCATTTACCATATCCGGATCGGCGGGGATGCTCGCAAAAAAACGTTAGGCTTATTTAGACTTCGAGGTTTGCTCTTTTTGCGATTTATCGAGACAGATCTTGTAGTAGTTACATACGGGGCAGCAGATATTTTCTTCGCCTTTTTCCCCCCTGTACCACTTCGTCTCGCAGGTCCAATATACCTGGCATGTTTCACAGCAGTTTATTTTATGCTGGCTCATAACAAATTCTCCTTAAATCCTAAGATACAACATACGGCCGGCGTTGTCAATCACTTTAACATTGGGCCTATTCCACCCCGCTGCCTTATGCGGTTGACTTTTGCCGCTTATTGGATATAATACTAATTAATAACGATCTCAACAGGAAGCCATAATGTATAAATTCTACGGCGGAGTTCACCCATCCGCATCCAAGATCCTTACGCTGGACAGGCCCATAAAGCGGCCGTACATCCCCAAAAAAGTAGTCCTGCCTCTTTTACAAAATGTGGGTTTTCCCGCTGAGCCGGTAGTAAAAGAAGATGATACCGTTTCTGTAGGGCAGGTGATCGCAAAGCCCTCCGGCCGGATGTCGAGCGCCATTCATGCCACGATAAGCGGCAAAGTAACGAAGATCGAGCATTCGCATACGCCGGCGCATTCCCGCGTCCTATCCGTGACAATTGAAGCCCAGGGCGATGAAGACCAGGACCTTAATTTAAAGGCCCCCTCAGATATAGACAGCCTTTCCAAAGAAACGTTCCTCGATATGATAAGAGATGCCGGCATAGTCGGATTAGGCGGCGCGATGTTCCCTGCGCATGTCAAACTTTCTCCTCCCAAGACAAAGCCTGTAGATACCGTGATACTGAACGGCTCAGAATGTGAGCCGTATTTGACATGCGACCACCGCATTATGATAGAAAAATCGAAAGAGCTCCTGAAGGCCGTTGAAATAATGGTCAGGATCCTGGATGCGAAACACGCTTATATTGCCATCGAAGACAATAAATTGTCGGCCATCTATGCCATGGAACGCGCCCTGCAGACCGCGAAAGACAAAGGGTATAAAACGCCTGTAGAAGTAATTTCGTTAGGGACGAAATATCCGCAGGGAGCGGAAAAGCAGGTTATAAAGGCCGTTACGAACCGCGTTGTGCCGTCAGGCGGCCTCCCGGCAGATGTCGGATGCGTAGTTTTTAACGTCGGTACGGCATACGCTATTTATGAAGCGGTCTATCTCGGCAAGCCGCTCATCGAAAGGGTCGTTACAATAACCGGGCCCTGCGTGCGCGAGCCGATGAATTTATGGGTAAGGATAGGCACGAGGCTCGAGGCGCTTGCCAGCGTCTTCGGAGGTTTCGTCAAAGAGCCGAAAAAGGTCATAATAGGCGGGCCGATGATGGGCGTGGCTCAATACGCCATGGATATACCCATAACAAAAGGGGTTGGCGGGGTCGTCTTTTTATCGAGAGACAACATAGTCGAATCGGTTGAGAGCGTCTGCATCAGGTGCGGGAGATGCATCGAGGTTTGTCCTATGGGGTTGGTCCCCACGACATTGATGTACCAGGTAAAACTGGAAAATTTCACGGCCTCCGGCGATCTGGGCATTGCGGATTGTTTTGAATGCGGCGCATGCGCTTATATCTGTCCGGCCAAGATACCGCTCCTGGATTATATGAAGTACGGTAAATCAAAAGTCGTAGTCCCGGTATAGAGGAGAAGATGGCTGAATCTTTGATAGTATCCATAGGGCCCCACATAAAAGATGATCTCTCGACCAGGAAGATCATGTGGGCGGTAACATTATCGCTAGTCCCGGCAGGCGCGGCGGGCGTCTTTATTTTCGGCATAAGGGCATTGTTAATAATAATTTTATCGGTAGTTTCGGCGTTAGCAACAGAAGCCCTGATGCTCGCAATGCGCAGAAAAGATGTAACGGCGGTCTGGGACGGCAGTGCGGTGCTCACGGGGCTTCTCCTGGCGTATAATCTTCCGCCGCAGGTCCCTGCCTGGCTGCCGATAGCCGGTTCGTTCTTCGCGATAGCCATAGGCAAGCAGGTATTCGGCGGGCTCGGCCATAATATTTTTAATCCCGCGCTTGTCGGAAGGGCATTCCTGATGTTATCATGGCCCGTATATATGACGACATGGCAGAACCCGCGGTGGAAGGTCGATGCAGTCACGAGCGCGACGCCGCTTGTCTTATACAAATCGGGCGGTTTCGGGCTTTTGCACCACATTTCGAAGTGGGACCTCTTTATGGGGAATAGAGGCGGATGTATCGGCGAGGTCTGCGTGATCGCGCTTCTGGCCGGCGCAGCGTATCTATTGATCAAAAAATATATTTCCTGGCACATCCCGATCGTCTATATATTGACCATCGGGGCTTTAAGCTGGATATTCAATGGCCGTTCCGGCCTCTTGACAGGAGACGCCCTGTTTTTCGTGTTATCGGGAGGGCTTATACTCGGCGCATTCTTCATGGCTACGGATTATGTCACAAGCCCCTTGAGCGCGAGAGGCAAGATCGTCTTTGGGATAGGATGCGGGCTCTTGACGTTCATAATACGAAAATTTTCCGGATACCCGGAAGGCGTTTGTTACGCTATATTGATGATGAACGCCGCAGTTCCCATGATAGATAAATATACGTTCCCGAAATGGTTCGGGTGGAGGAAGGCATGAACCAGTTATTAAAGTTCGGTTTGGTTCTCGGGATCATCTGTCTTGTCGCGACCCTTGTCCTGGCCGTTACGCATGAAGTTACAAAACCCATGATAGATGCCCAGGGCCGCTCGGAAGAAGAGGCCGCATTAAAACAGATAATGCCCGATGCGGACTCATTCAACAAAAAGGCCGCGGATAATATGGAATATTTTGAGGCCGTAAAAGAAAAGAATGTCGTCGGGTATTGCATAAAGGCGACGGGGGAAGGCTACGGCGGCTACATACGCATGATGATAGGTATAAACCCTGACGGCGTGATAAAAGGCGTGAGGATCCTCGAACATCAGGAGACGCCCGGGCTTGGCGCAAAGATAAATGAAGTGCGGCCGGGGGAGAAAGACGCGTGGTTCCTGAGGCAATTCGTCGGGAAGAGCGCTCGAACTGTCGAGGTAAGGAAGAATATAGACTCGATCACGGGAGCGACGATCTCGTCGAGAGGCGTAACAGACGCTGTAAATAAGACGGTAACGGAATTCTTAGCCAAAATAAAGAAGTAGAAAAAATATGAAATTGCTCGGAGAATTCATAAAAGGTTTATGGCGGGAGAACCCGACGTTCCGTATCGTGCTCGGCCTTTGTCCGACGCTCGCGATATCTACAAGCGTTTTTAACGGTATCGGGATGGGTGTTGCGGCGACATTCGTTCTGGTAGGATCGAACATCTTTGTTTCGCTTGTCCGGAATATCGTGCCTGAAAAAGTGCGTATCCCGTGCTATATAGTTATCATTGCGACATTCGTTACGATCGCGGATCTTATCATGAAAGCGTATGCGCCGCTCTTGTCGAGGTCTCTCGGGATGTTCGTTCCGCTGATAGTGGTAAACTGCATCGTCCTCGGGCGAGCCGAGGCATTCTCGTCGAAAGAGCCGCCGTTAAAGTCGGTAATGGATGCGCTTGGCATGGGAGTCGGTTTTACCTGGGCGCTTGTTCTGATATCAGCGATACGCGAGGGGCTTGGTAACGGCACCATTTTGGGGATACCTTTATCCAGCCGCTTCGATCCGCCGTTATTCATGGTGCTTGCGCCGGGCGCGCTTCTTACGATAGGGCTGCTCATAGGCGCCATGAATTATTTTACGATAAAAAAACATTCGAGGGATTAAGTGGACCTGTCGAGCTATATAACTATAATAATAAGCACCGTATTTATAAATAATTTCATACTCTCGCGGTTCCTCGGGCTTTGTTCGTTCATAGGCGTTTCGAAAAATACAGGTCCTGCCTTATCGATGGGCGTAGCCGTTACGTTCGTTACGACGATGGCGTCGATAATAAGCTGGCTCGTATATTATTTTATACTCGCGCCGTATCATCTGGAATATTTACGGACGATAAGCTTCATCCTGGTCATAGCATCGTTCGTCCAGTTCACGGAGATCGTAATACAGAAAAGATCCCCCGCGCTTTATAAAATATTCGGGATATATCTTCCTCTCATCACCGTGAATTGCGCGGTATTCGGGGTGGCGATCCTGAATACGGACGTTTTTTTCCTGGGCGGCAGGGCCGTGGCCGGAAGTTTTTTAAAATCTACGCTGCAGGGTTTCGGTGCTGGGCTCGGATATACGCTTGCGATGTTCCTGATGTCCACTATCAGGGAACGGCTTGAGTATGCCGATGTTCCGAGGAGCCTCAAAGATATTCCGATAACGTTCATAATAGCAAGCCTTATGTCTATGGCATTTTTGGGCTTCAGCGGGTTCAAAATATGATCGCCAGGATCCTCATACCCGTCGCGGCAATGGCCGGCCTGGGACTTATCTTCGGCGCAGGACTTGCATACGCGCTGAAGATATTTAAAATAGATCTCGATCCGGCGATGTTTAAGATATTGGCGTTCCTGCCCGGATCAAATTGCGGAGCATGCGGCAAGGCCGGCTGCGCGGGGTTTGCCGAAGCGCTGCAGAAAGGTACGGCGATGCCTGCCGGCTGCGTCGTGAGCAATGTTGAAGCAAGGAGGTCAATAGAGGAACTGCTGGGGATCGCGCATAAGCCGAAAGTGAAGACTGTCGCGACCATGTTGTGTAACGGGGGGAATCGGGCCAGGGATAAGTTCGTATATCAGGGAATAAAGACGTGCAAGGCCGCGAGTTTGGTATTCGGGGGGCACAAAGCCTGCAGTTTCGGATGTCTCGGGTTCGGCGACTGCGTCAGGGCATGCCCTTTCGACGCTATAACGATGGGCAATGACGGTCTGCCCGTAGTTAATGAAAAGAAGTGCACAGCCTGCGGGAGCTGCGTGAAGGTTTGTCCTAAAGAGCTGTATGTCCTGAGCCCGGAGACGTGCAGGTATTATGTAAAATGCAGCTCCATGGATCCCGGCAGCATTACGGCGAAGGTCTGCAAATCGGGCTGTATAGCGTGTTTCAAGTGTGAGAAGGCCTGCCCTATAGGCGCGGCCAAGGTAGGATCGAATCTGTCGCGGATAGACTCGAAAAAATGTCAAAACATAGGTAAATGTTTTGAGGTCTGTTCCACAAAAGTTATCGTAAAACGAATAGGAGATCAAATATGTTAGAGATAACAAAGGAAAATTTTGAAAAAGAAGTATTAAAATCGGACAAACCTGTCCTGATAGATTTCTGGGCGCCGTGGTGCATGCCCTGCAAGATCATAGCGCCGACGGTAGAAAAGCTGGCAGAGGAGCTGAAGGAGAAGATAAGGGTCGCGAAATCGAATGTCGACGAATCTCCCGATATCGCTACGGATCTTTCCGTCATGAACATTCCGACGCTTGTCCTGTTCAAGGGCGGGAAAGAGGTCTCCAGGATGATCGGCGTAAATTCCAAGGAAGCGATAGAAGCTAAGATAAAGTCGGTCATCGGATAATGCCGGCAAAGAGTTTGGCTTGACGATTAGTGTAATTCTTGTTATTCTAAAATAACGGGAATGGAGGAAGGTGTAATCGTGAATATTGCTGTTTTATGTTCGGGAAGCGGAACGAACCTGCAGGCTATTATCGATAGCGTGAAGTCGGGGCATATTCCGGCCAATATTGCGCTTGTCGTAAGCGACAATAAAGACGCATTTGCGTTAAAACGCGCTCAAAAAGCCGCTATCGAAACGCTTGTCCTCAATAGAAAAGATTTTAAGACACGCGAAGATTTTGACAAAGAGATAATAAAGAATTTAAAGAAGAAGAACGTCGAGCTTGTGGTCCTCGCGGGCTTCATGAGATTGATAAGCCCGTATTTTATAAAAGAGTACAGGAACAGGATAGTCAATATACACCCGGCGCTGTTGCCGGCTTTTAAAGGCACTCATGGCATTAAGGATGCGCTGGAATACGGGGCCAAGGTTACGGGGCCGACAGTCCATTTTGTGGACGAGCAACTGGATAACGGTCCGATAATCCTGCAGAAGGCCATTGAAATAAAAGACGGCGATACTGAAAGTGCGCTTTTAGAGCGTGTTCATAAGGAAGAACACAAAATATATCCTGAAGCGATAAAATTGTTCGTTGAGGGAAGGTTAACAATAGAGGGAAGGAGAGTAGTGGTAAAATGAAGACGAGTATTAAAGGCGTATTGGCGCGCGAGATCCTCGATTCGAGAGGAAATCCGACGGTTGAGGTTGATGTGGTTTTAGAGGATGGCTCTTTCGGCAGGGCAGCGGTGCCGAGCGGCGCGTCGACAGGCGAGCACGAGGCTGTGGAACTCAGGGACGGCGACAAAGCGCGTTTCGGCGGCAAAGGCGTTCTGAATGCGATAGGGAACGTTAATGGTGAAATAAAGAAAGCGATAAAAGGCAAAGACGCGCTGATGCAGGGCGAGTTGGACCAGGCATTGATAGAGCTGGATGGAACTCCGAACAAAGGCAGGCTGGGGGCCAATGCGATCCTCGGCGTATCGTTAGCGGCTGCAAAGGCAGCGGCCTGTTCAAAGGGCATGCCTTTATACAGATATATTGGCGGCGACAAGGCGAATACTTTGCCGATACCTATGATGAATATATTGAACGGCGGGTCACATGCCGACAATAACGTGGACCTGCAGGAATTTATGATAATGCCTGTGGGCGCAAGCTCTTTCCGCGAAGCCCTTCGCTGGGGCGCGGAGGTATTCCATAATCTGAAGAAGATACTGCATGATAAAAAACTCTCGACAGCGGTCGGCGATGAGGGGGGATTTGCACCGGATCTAAGATCGAATGAAGAAGCGGTAGAAGTGATCCTCGCGGCCATTGCCAAAGCAGGTTATAAAGCAGGAAAAGATATAGCGATCGCGCTCGATCCGGCTTCAAGCTCTTTCTACGAGAACGGAAAGTATATATTGGAAGCCGAACCGAAAAAAGAAAATTCCAGCAAGGACATGATCGAATTCTATTCCAGATGGGTCTCGAAATACCCGATAGTTTCGATCGAGGACGGCCTTGCGGAAGACGATTGGGACGGATGGAAGGCAATGACGGAAAAGCTGGGCAAGTCGATCCAGATAGTCGGGGACGATCTATTCGTGACGAACGTGAAACGCCTGAGAATGGGGATAGAAAAAGGCGTTGCCAACTCGATCCTTATAAAGGTAAACCAGATAGGGACCCTTACGGAGACCCTCGATACGATGGACCTGGCCAAAAAGCACGGCTATACTTCCGTAGTGTCTCACCGATCGGGTGAAACGGAAGATACGACGATCTCGCATCTTGTGGTCGCGATGAATACAGGGCAGATAAAGACAGGCTCAGTTTGCAGGACGGACAGGATCTGCAAATATAATGAGCTTCTTCGCATAGAGGAAGAGCTGGGCAAAAAGGGCGTATACGGCCCGTCCACACGTCCGAAACTGAGATAATTAAAAGAAAATGGCCAAGATAGGGTCTGCCAAGCTATATATAGGTATAGCCATCTTCCTGATCATATTTGTCCCGCCGTTCGCGAAATACCAGGAACTGCGGTACAAGAACCAGAAACTGGCCGAACGTATAGACGCGCTCAAAGCGGAGAACATGTTGTTGGAGCAACAGAAGAAGAGCCTTGAGACGGATATCGTATATGTCGAAAAAAGAGCGCGTGATAAGATGGGGCTGATCCGTAAGGGCGAAATAGTCATGCGCGGCACGCCCTCAAAACCGGCGAAAAAGTAAAGGTTGCAAAGAGTCGCATACTCTGATATAGTAATAATTACATTGCGGGGTGGAGCAGCCTGGTAGCTCGTTGGGCTCATAACCCAAAGGTCGTCCGTTCGAATCGGACCCCCGCTACCAATTTAAAAGCCTCTCGGTTAATACCGAGAGGCTTTTAGTAATTAGGGACGGTTTTGAGCTTAATCTTAGGACTGCCCCTATTTTATTTGTTGATATGGACTATCTTGGCAGGGGGGAAGCCGTTGAAGTAGGTTGAGGAAGCTATTGAATACGCCCCGATGTTCTCCGCATACAGAAGGTCGCCTATCTCAAGATCAGGCAGGACTTCAGCGACTGAAATAGTATCGAATGCGTCACATGTTGGGCCGAATACGGCCGAAACCTTCTTCTCCCCATCCTTAAAAGCCTTCAATGGATACGTGCAGTGATCGAAGACTATCCCCGAGAACGTGTGATAAACGCCGTCATCCAGGTAATAGCACGGTTTACTGTCGCGCACTGCCTTGCCGATGACCTTGGTGACTAGAGTGGCGGCGTTAGCGACCATGAAACGACCCGGTTCTGCCAGTATCTCGATATCCTTAGGGAATAGCCTTTCGAATTCAGCGTTCAGTTTCTTTGCCAAAAGCTTAAACGATTTTACCTTATTATTATATTTTACGGGGAAGCCTCCGCCTATATCCAATATCTTTATCCTATGCCCGCGCGAAGCGGCCTCTTTCATTATAGACGCCGAGATCTGGAGAGCCTGCATGTAATTCTCGAAATTATTGCACTGGCTTCCGACGTGAAAACTTATACCCTCTACTACTATACCTAATTTGAATGCCTCGATTATAAGATCGACCGCCTCGCCGGGAGAGGCACCGAACTTTGATGACAATTCAACCATCGAACCTGTATTGGGCACCCTTATCCGGAGGACGAGCCCCGCGTGAGGCGCGTGTTTCACTATCTTCTTCAGCTCTTCGATGTTGTCGTAAGTGACGAGAGGCTTATACTGATCGAGCTCATGAAGCGTCTCGATCCTCTTGATCGTGTTAGCGTAGATGATCTTGTCCCATATGAAGTCCTGGCGCTTTTTCGCCGGAAGCTTCTTTATATTCTGGTAGACGACCATGAATTCCGGGAACGACGCGACGTCAAAAGACGCGCCTATTTTATATAATGTTTTTACTATTTCGGGGTTGGAATTGGCCTTTACGGCGAAGTAGGCTTGGACGCGGGGAAGGGCAGTTTTAAATTCTTTATAATTCTGGCGGATCTTTTCGTGATCGAGGATAAATACCGGAGTGCCTTTGAGCTTTGCTATCCGCTCGATCTTCTTTAACCAGTTCTTCGGCGTTTCTTTCATTCTCATCAATCCCTGAAGAGGAAATTCTTGAAACCCCACATATTCTTTTTATCTAGGGTGGCAGCCGGATTCTCTTTAAAGAATACCCGGTAATTTTTGAAAGGGGTCCAATCATAAGCCTGTGACACGAACTTTCCCAAATAAGGCTTTGCGATCTTAAGTATGTAATCGTGCGGCAGGTCGTCCGGCACGCAGACGCCCTTATCCGGGTTCTCGATCATCCACATGATGGCCGACACGATCCCGATAGCTACCTGCATTGTCGTGGCATTCTGGTGAGGGACAAGCCTTCTCGATTCATCTATACTTAAGACGCTGCCCGTCCACCAGGAATTATATTTATGACCCATTATCAACGCGCCCAGTATATCCTCGCCCTTTGTGATCTCATCTCCCATGATGCGTAATCTCGGCTGCAGTTCGTAACTGCGGCCGCGCAATTCGTGAAGAGAGGAGAGGGTCTCATGGCACGGCATGTATGCGTAATGGACGGTGGGCCTGTATAAAGGCTTACCGTTCTTCCAGACTGTGAGTTTCTCCGATATCGAGAATGCCTCGCCGTGCCGTATCACCATTCCCACTATCTCATAATTTGGGACCCACGACCTGACCCATGTATTCATTCCCATCTGCGAGAGGAAGATCTGGTTTCCCGGGCCGTAATTAGCGACGTTGGCAAGGTGCGGAAGTTGTTTTTCATGCGTTCCCCATCCCATCTCTGCCGGCGATATGCCTTCTTCCCTTAAGCCTTCGATAGACCAGGTGCCTACAAACTCGTCGACTTCTTTGGGCCTGTTCGTGATCTGGGTATCGCGTTCGGAACAGTGGATCGTCTTTACGCCTATCTTCATGGCCAGGCGGGCGAAATCCTTATCTATAATGAAATCTTCAATGATCTTTGCGTCCTTTTTAGAGACGGCCCTGTCGCGTATCAATTTTTTGCCGATATCTTCCAATCCCTTTTTATTAAAATGCGAAATGAGGCCCGGGTTCGCGCCGTGGTCGACGATGGCCGTGATGGCGGAATTCTGCCAGCTGGAAGTGACCTGCCTTAATTCCATGTGCCGGTAATAGAGCGATTTCTCTAGAGGTGATTTATTATGGATGTGCGCATAAGGATCCCATTCCTCGACGGACGTATTTACATAGAGGACGTGGTTATCATGGCACCAGTTCAGGATGTCTATACAGCTTATGTTCCAGGCAAGGTCTATGATGAGTCCGCCGCGGGATACGTATTTTCCCAGGACCTGCGGTAGGTTCGTCGGCGTTATTTTTTCCCGGTAATATTTTACGCCTTTTTTAATCCATTCATGCAACTCTTTACGCTTATCCTCGAAATCTATTATCGTTACGTTCTTGTAAGGGACGCGGATGTGCTTAAAGAATATCGGAACGGCGCATTTCGATACGGAGCCATAACCTATTATCAAAACTTTATTTTTAAATTCCATGATATAAGATCTCCTTAACATTCAATTTTGTTACATTCTACATTGTAATTAATATACATGTCAAGAAATCTATAATAAAATTTTTGAAATTGTGTTATACTATTTTGCAAAAGGAGGTTCACTATGAAGATAAGATCGGTATTAGCAGTCTTTTTTATGTCCGTGATATTTTCGATATACGTTTTAGCCTCCGGCGCCGAAGAGCTTAAGCCGGTACAACTTTTGTCTCCGCAGATCGGAGGCGGCAAGCCCCTGATGCAGGCCTTGAAGGAAAGGGAAACCAGGCGTGAATTCAGCTCAAAGGAACTTCCGCTGCAGGTACTGTCCGATCTTTTGTGGGCCGCATGCGGGATAAATCGTCCAGACTCAGGCCTCAGGACCGCTCCGACCGCGAAGAACATGCAGGAGATAGATGTCTATGTAGCAAAGTCCGACGGGCTTTATTTGTATGACGCCAAAAGTAATATGCTCATGCCGATCCTGTCCGGCGACATAAGGGCATTGGCCGGAAAACAGCCTTTTGTCAAAGATGCTCCCGTGAATCTTATCTATGTGGCGGACCTGGCAAAGATGGGCGGGCCATCCGTTGACGCCGATTTTTATTCCGCAACCGACACCGGTTTTGTCAGCGAAAACGTTTATCTATTTTGCGCGTCGGCAGGGCTTGCGACGGTGGTGCGCGGATTTGTAGACAGGCCTGTCTTGGCCAAGGCCATGAAATTGCGCTCAGACCAGAAGGTAATACTTGCTCAGACCGTCGGATATCCGAAATAACGGTTGTTAAAGCAGGGGTCATGAAAAAGATCAGCAAAAAAGGTTTCGGACGGATCTCGAGATTTTTTAAAGTTATTTATCTGAAACTTTTCAGGATAAACGACACGCCTCAAAAGATAGCCGTAGGATTCGGTGTGGGTGTATTTTTCGGGGTCATGCCCGGCATGGGCCCGCTGATCTCGTTATTCTTCGCTTTTGTATTCAAAATAAACCGCGCTGCCGCATTATTGGGAAGCCTTCTCACAAATACATGGTTGAGCGTTCCGGTATTCTTTTTATCTGTCAAGACCGGCGCCCTCGTTACGGGAACGCGGTACGGCGATATTTATAGAGAGTGGAGCCTTTTTCTTAAAGATTTCCGCTGGGCGAAATTATTCCAATCATCGATATACGAGATCATTTTTCCCGTCATCATCGGGTACCTGATAGTTTCATTCTGCATAGGCGCCCTTGCCTATGCGGTAACCCTCGTGATAGCACAATATATGAAGAGGAAAAAGTCCGGAATTTTTCTTTGACTGTCCCGCCTAAATAATGTTAAAATACCTTGCTATTAACGAAAGAGTATACACATGATAGAGAGATATTCCCTGCCCAGAATGACTGCGATCTGGAGCGAAACTAGCCGGTTCAAAAAGATGCTCGACGTGGAGCTTTTCGCCTGCGAGGCCCTGGCCAAGCTCGGCAAGATCCCGAAAGCGTCTTTATTCCAGATACAAAAGCGCGCACGTTTTGACGTCGAGAGAATAAAAGAGATAGAGCGAGAGACGAACCACGACGTCATTGCCTTCATCAAAAACCTGTCCGAAAATATCGGCGCGGACGCCAAGTATGTCCACATGGGGCTTACCTCGAGCGATGTCCTTGATACGGCGCTGTCGATACAGATGCAGGAATCCTGCGATATATTGATCGACGATATTAAGAAACTGATGCGCATCCTGAAGGGCAAGGCGAGGCGCCATAAGAAGACTTTGATGATAGGCAGGACACATTCCGTCCATGCCGAACCGATGACGTTCGGATTAAAGATGGTGCTCTATTATGATGAGATGTCGAGGAATCTGGAACGGCTTAAACGCGCGAGAGAGGTAGTTTCCGTCGGGAAAATATCCGGCGCCGTGGGAACTTACGCGAATATCGACCCGTTCGTAGAGGCCTATACATGCAAAAAGCTGGGCTTAAAGGCCGCGCGCATATCCACGCAGATCCTCCAGCGCGACCGCCACGCGGAATTCGTGAACGCGATAGCCATTACCGGCTCTTCTCTGGAAAAGTTCGCGACCGAATTCAGGAATCTGCAGCATACCGAGATAGGCGAGGTCGAGGAATACTTCTCATCCACACAGAAAGGCTCGAGCGCCATGCCGCATAAGAGAAATCCGATCCTGTGCGAGCGCATAGCGGGACTGGCGCGGATCTTGAGGGCGAACGCGCTTGTTTCGTTGGAAGACATCGTCCTGTGGCACGAGCGCGATATTTCGCATTCATCGGCAGAAAGGATCATACTGCCGGATTCGACGATACTTCTCGATTATATGCTGAATAAATTTATGGATATCGTAAGCCATCTGATAGTCCATGAAGACAGGATGCTCGAGAACCTCAACAAGTCGAAAGGCGTCGTCTTCTCGGGCAGGTTATTGCTGGAGCTCGTCAATAAAGGGCTGACGCGAAATGAAGCGTATGACACAGTCCAGAAGGCGGCATTCAAGGCCAAGAAAGAAGGCCTTGAATTTAAAGAGGCGCTCCTTTCAGACGGGGATATTCGCTCTGTCCTGAGTGAGAAGGAAATAGAGGAGATATTCAATTTCAGGTATCATATAAAAAATGTAGATAGAATATTCAGAAAGGCGGGGGTTTAAAGAGGCGATGGAGAAATTAAAACAGATCTACGAAGGCAAGGCCAAAAAATTATACGAGACAGCCGATCCGGATCTATTGATCCAGGAGTTCAAAGACGATGCGACGGCATTTGACGCGACAAAGCGCGGCACCATCGTGAATAAGGGCGTTATCAATAATATGCTGTCGGAGAAGATATTTGTCCTTCTTACGAAGAAAGGCGTTCCGACACATTTCGTAAAACGTCTTAATGATAGAGACATGCTCGTAAAGCGTGTCGAGATAGTCCCGATCGAAGTGACGATAAGGAATATAGTGGCAGGCGGTATGGCAAAGCTCCTGGGACTCGAAGAGGGGATAGTCCTGAAAGAGCCTGTGCTCGAATATCATTATAAGGAAGACAAGCTCCACGATCCTTTGATAAACGATTATCATATCAGGGCTCTCAATATTGCTACCGAGAAAGAGCTTGATACGATAAAAAAATATTCATTCATGGTCAACGAGGCGCTCAAATTTTTCTTCGATTCGAAAGGGCTCATCCTGGTCGATTTCAAGCTCGAATTCGGAAGGTGCAAGAAGAAGATAATACTGGCCGACGAGGTCTCGCCGGATACGTGTAGGCTTTGGGACAAGACGACAAAAGAGAAGCTCGACAAAGACCGCTTTCGCCGTGACCTGGGCAACGTAGAAGAGGCGTATCAGGAAGTGCTTCGCAGGGTAATGGAGTAAGGGATGGTAAAATTTTTCGTTTCAGTGGTAGAATGTGCTGTGTCGA
>PLNN01000068.1 GCA_003142795.1 Candidatus Omnitrophota bacterium | reverse complement strand
GATTCTCGTCAGCTCCACCAATTTTGGCTATAGTCTAACTATGGCCAAAATTTCAAAGGGAAAAACGAAGTTTTTCCCTTATGACGCTCGCTTAGCTCCCATCTCAAACAATAAGTCGCTCGCTGTATCCCTTTTCCGTATAGGAAAGTATCTTTATTAAGGGAAGGGGAATATTTCCCCTTCCCTTAGCTATCCTAACCCCTTTACATAGGTGTCGCTTCGCGACCTTTCGGCGACAAATCGCTTGAGGATTAAAAAAGGTTATGTTATACTTAGCGCTTGAGATAAACCAATGCCGAAGTGGTGGAATGGCATACACGCTGGTCTCAAAAACCAGTAACCGTAAGGTTGTGTGGGTTCGACTCCCACCTTCGGCACCAAATTTATAAAATATATGCGCATCGGATTGCACGTCTCCATAGCAGGCAGCATTTACGAATCGCTTGAGCGGGCCAAGGCACTGGGCTGCAATACGATGCAGATATTCAGCCGCAATCCCAGGGGCTGGCAAGTATCAAAGCTGAAAAAAGAAGACGTCGCTGAGTTTAAAAGGCTTAAGGCGAAGTACGATATAACGCCCGTCGTCGTCCATATACCTTATATTATAAATCTCGCAACCTCCGACGACCTTTTATATAAAAAGTCCATCGATGCCTATATCGAGGACGTAGCCCGGGCAGATGAGCTTGGGGCCGAATATTTCGTGACACATCTCGGCAGCCACGTCGGGAGCGGGGAAGATAACGGGATAGCCAGATTTTCAGACGCGCTCAATGCTATAATAAAACGCGCCAGGCCGCGGACCATGATACTCCTGGAGAATACAGCAGGTTCGGGAGATGGCATCGGATACAGGTTCGAACACCTGAAGCGGATAATCGATCGCCAGGAAAGGTCTTCGAAGATCGGTGTGTGCCTGGACACGGCGCATACCTTCGAAGCCGGATACGATATAAAGAGTCCCGCCGGCCTGGAAAAGACGCTGCAAAGTTTTGACGGATTATTGGGGCTCGGCCTGATAAAGGTAGTGCATTTTAATGATAGCCTATCGCCTTTGGCCTCGCACGTCGACAGGCACCACCATATAGGGAAGGGAATGATAGGCCTCGGGGCGATGGGGAGAATTATAAATCATCCCAAATTGAAAAATTGCGCATTTATAATGGAAACGCCCAAGAAGACGGACAAGGATGATCTGATGAACTTAGCTACGGTGAAAAGGATGCGAAAGCAAAAATGATCGAAGAAAAATTATATCCGTTCGATGAGATAGAAAAGAAATGGCAGGCCTACTGGCGCGAGAATAAACTATTCACCGTCGATGAGCAGAACTGGAAGAATAAATATTATTGTCTCATGATGTTCCCGTACCCTTCGGCGGCGCTGCACGTTGGCCACGGCAGGAATTATATAATAGGGGACGTGGTCGCGCGGTATAAGATGATGCGCGGATTCAACGTCCTGACGCCCATGGGTTTCGACGCGTTCGGCCTGCCGGCCGAGAACGCCGCTATAAAAGGCGGGATCCCTCCAAAAGTATCTACGCTCAATAACATTGCGACCATGAAACGCCAGCTCGATCAGTGGGGCGTCGAATACGACTGGTCGAGAGTGGTCATCTCGTGCCTGCCCGATTATTATAAATGGACGCAGTGGATATTCCTGAAACTGTATGAAAAAGGGCTGGCATATAAAAAGAAGGCGTTCGTGAACTGGTGCCCTTCATGTAAAACTGTCCTCGCCAACGAGCAGGTCGTGAACGGGACCTGCGAGAGGTGCTCGACGCAAACGACGCAGAAGGACCTCGAGCAGTGGTTTTTCAGGATAACGCATTACGCGGACAGGCTTCTGAGCGACCTGGACAAACTGACCGAATGGCCGGAGCGCGTCAAGACAATGCAGGCGAACTGGATAGGAAAATCGACAGGCGTCGAGATAGATTTTAAGATAGACGGTTTAGCCGAAAAGCTCAAATGTTTTACGACGAGGATCGATACGATCTACGGGGCCACCTTTATAGCGCTTGCGCCAGAACACCCGTTTGTCGATAAGATCATAGAAGGCGCCAAAGACAAGGCCGCCATTTCAAAAGTAGTGCAGAAGATGCGTAACGAATCGAAGATCGAACGTTCGCAGGAAGAAGCAGCTAAAGAAGGAGTATTTACCGAAAAATTCGTAATTAACCCGGTCAATAATAAGAAGATACCAGTCTGGATAGCGAATTATATACTGATGGAATACGGTACCGGAGCCATAATGGCAGTGCCCGCGCATGACGAGCGCGATTTTGAATTTGCTAAGCTTTACAAACTTCCCATAGAAGTAGTTATAGACGATCCCAAGTCGCCTTTAGATGCTGCCACAATGAAAGAGGCGTATGTCGGCGAAGGCATAATGGCAAATTCCGGAAAATTTAACGGCATCGATTCTCAAACGGCTATTAAAAAAATTGGCGATTTCTTCGAGGAGAATAAATGGGGAAAGAGAGCGACGCAGTATCGCTTAAGGGACTGGCTGATCTCGCGTCAGAGGTATTGGGGCGCGCCCATACCCATCGTTTATTGCCCTAAGTGCGGGACGGTAGGGGTTCCTGAGAAAGACCTGCCCGTTCTTCTGCCGGAAAATGTGGAATTCAGGCCCACGGGCGAATCGCCGCTGAAATTCGCAAAAGACTTTGTTAATACGAAATGCCCTAAATGCGGTGAGCCAGCTACCAGGGAGACCGACACGATGGACACGTTCGTCGATTCAAGCTGGTACTATCTTCGTTATATAACGCCGAAACTCACTGACAGGCCTTTTGATACCGAGCTCGTGAATAAGTGGCTTCCCGTAGATCAATATATCGGAGGCATAGAGCACGCCATATTGCACCTTCTATACTCACGTTTCATAACCAAGTTTTTTTACGATATAAAAGTAACGGGTTTTGATGAGCCGTTCAAGAATCTTTTCACCCAGGGGATGATAATAAAAGACGGCGCCAAGATGTCTAAATCGAAAGGCAACGTCGTCAGTCCCGATAAATTGATAGCCGATTACGGCGCCGACACGGTCAGGCTTTATACGCTCTTCATCGGCCCCCCGGAAAAAGACGCGGAATGGTCCGACAGGGGCGTCGAGGGCGCGTATAAATTCCTGGGAAGGGTGTGGAGGCTTGTCGAGAAGGGGAATGCTTTGCGGGCAACAGGTAACGCGGATGAAAAACTTAAGAAAAATATAGATGACTTGAAACGAAAGACGCACCAGACGATAAAGAAGGTCACGGATGATCTCGACGGAGGATTCCATTTTAATACCGCTATAAGCGCCATAATGGAACTCGTTAACGAAACATATGACGTGATAGCGCTGGATCCCTCCGGTAAAAAGGATATTGAGGTTTTGAAAGAAGCTATCGAAAGTGTTGTGATACTTCTGTCGCCGTTCGTGCCGCACATAGGCGAAGAGATGTGGCGCGCCTTAGGAAAAACCGACAGCATGTTTAAAAGCAAATGGCCCTCCTACGATAAGAATGCCATCGTCGAGAAGGTGGTCACTATTGCCATACAGATAAACGGCAAATTGCGCTCGAAAATAGAAGTGAGTGCGGATATGAATAATGCCGACCTTAAGGCGGCCGTATTATCCGATCCCAAGATCAAGAATTGGATCGGGGAAAAGGCAATAAGGGATCTTATTATAGTTCCGAAAAAGCTGGTCAACGTAGTCCTCTAAAACGGACATGTCTATTAAAGAACATTCCATCTTCCTTCTGCTGCTGGTCGTCATAACGCTATCGGTCTACTATAGTTCCTTCGGCAACTCTTTCGTCTATGATGATTATGACCTTGTCGTGGATAACGCCTCCATAAAGAAATTAGACCCGGGAAGCCTCTTGTCGTATTTCACCGACGCCGGGGCGGCATATGCAAACGTTAGCTCGGCCAAATATAATTGGCGCCCTGTCGTAACCTCATCTTTTGCCGTAGATCATAAATTATGGAAACTGGATCCCCGGCCTTATCACATCGAAAATGCTATTTTACATTCGCTCAATGCTATTTTAGTCTACGCGATAGTATTCCTTCTCTTGTCCAACGGCCTTGCAGCTTTTCTATGCGCTTTGATATTTGCTATCCATCCGGTCCAGACGCAGGCAGTGGCCTGGATATCGGGCAGGGCCACTCTTTTATCCATGGCATTTTTTCTCGCGGCTTTCTTATTTCACATAAGGAATAGAATTAAAGGCGCCGGCGTCCTAAATTACAGCCTATTGCTGGTATCTTTTACTTTAGGGCTTCTCTCGAAAGAGATGAGTATTACCCTGCCTCTCGTCTTGATCACATATGATCTATTTTTCCATGCCCGAAAGGCTTTTAAGGAATATGCGGCCTATTATCTGCCGTTTTTTCTGATATCTCTTTTCTATCTTGTTGCCAGGTTCTCCGTGCTGGGCGTTATTACCCAGCAGGAGAGGTGGTGGGGCGGCAACATTTTTTATAATATACTGACGATGGTGAAAGCGGTCGCGGAATATATCAGGCTTCTCATCCTTCCGGTGGATCTGGGCATCGAGTATTCCGTTGGTGTCCCGAAAACGGTGCTGGATAAAGGACTATTACTCGGCGTCTTACTATTGTCGGTGATAGGCATTTTGTGGTTTAAGTTACGGCGAAAAAAGACGATCGCGTTTTGCATAGCATGGTTTTTTATAACCATGATACCGGTATATAACATAGTCCCGCTTAAGGTTATAGTCGCCGAAAGATTTTTATACCTTCCTTTGTTCGCCTTTGCCGTCCTCCTGGGGATATTTTTCTCGAATTTGATCGCCCGTTATAAAGGATCGATCCCGAAGGCCGCCATCATTTTTGCGATCGTCTCTATCTTCAGTTTTTATGCATTCGGCACAATGCTGCAGAACGCTTCCTGGAAAGACGAAGTATCGCTCTATAAAAGAGAGGTCCGGAGGCTGCCCGACAATCCGCTTTCTCATTACAGCCTCGGCTTCGCCTATGGCCGCGCCGCGCGCACAGCAGGCTCAAAAGACGCGTCGGACGCTTATTGCGCGCTGGCCATAAAAGAATTTAACGAAACTCTCCGTCTGGGCCCGGAATATTATCTGGCGTATTTCGCTTATACGAATCTGGGTGACATATATAACCAAACAGGACAACGCGATCGCGCAGTCGAGAATTTTAAAAAGGCAAAGGCCATAAAAGAAAGCCGCGATAGCAATAATAACATTGTGCGGTTGAATTTTGCGCAGCACGAATATGGCGAGGCGCTCAAAAATTGCAAGGTAGCTATATTACAGGATCCCGGCAGCATGAATGCGTATATAAATTTAGGCAATGTCTATCTGATCTTAGATGAGCGTCTAAAAGCGAAGAGGGCTTACTTTAAAGCCGCGAGATTAGGAAGCGGCGATCCAAGGCTAATGAAGGCAATAAACGAATTGTAGGGGGCAAAATAGATGTTTAATTTAAAGCGATATGAGAAAACCATAATCCTGTTTTTGGTCTTAACTCTGCTTCTCGGGCTGGCGATCACAACATATAAGAGATCTCACTCTGGTATGAGGGTGACCGTGGCAAATAACGGAGGTAATGTAGAAACGAATGCTGTTTCCGGAGGTAATTATTTACCGGAAGGCCGGAAGATAAATATAAATGAAGCGGGCATAGATGAGCTTATGAAGATAAGAGGCTTAGGCAAAGTCCTGGCCGGGCGCATAGCGGAATACAGGTCTCAAAAAGGGCTCTTCGTTTCCATCGAAGATATAAAGAACGTCAAAGGGGTCGGTCCGGCGCTTTTTGAGAAGATAAAAGACCGCATATCGGTGGAATGAGAAAGTTTTATATTTTTGCTGACACATTTAATATAATTTGTTATACTTCAATTATGAACTTACCAAACAAGGTCCGGTTCGTTTTTAGAACTATCGCAAGTATTCTAACTTGCGTTTTTTTATTTCAGCAGGTCGCCTGGGCGGGCGATCTGATAGATGCTGCGCTCAATAATCAATATAATGAGCAGTCGCAGCTTTTTGCGCCTTCCTATCTGCAGAATCAGCAATCCAACCAGGAAAATCTTATAAGTCAAAAACAATCCGCTGAGAACTTTTCCAGCCTTTTCAAGGCACCAACTGATGCAAAATCTAACCCTAACCAGGAAAAATTGGCTTTGCAAGGCCCGCGCGGCGGCGGGATAAAATCCGCAGTTCCAAAACAAGTTGCGGGGACAAATAGTCTGATACCCGGCCAGACGTATTATGACTCAGGCCGTATGGAATCCAATACCTTGGCAGCGCCGGACGCCAGCGGCAATATATACTACCACTATATAGACGAGAACTTTAACGGTCAGGGAATCGGCAGGATAGACAAAACCATCAGAGAAATCCCGGATACGGACGGAGCCATAGCTTACACATATCAATACTTCGGTCAAGGCCCGGACTTAACGATAGATAGTGATACGACCTGGACGAGCGGTATATATGATTTTCATTCCGTTACTGTAGCAGACGGTAAGACCCTCACCATAACAGGCTCAGCTGTTCTCTATAGCAGTATTTCGGGCACTGGGAATATCAACATTCAAAACGGGAATTTTTACGTTAATAGCATAAGCTGCGGAACTCTCACCCTGGGTGCGGGCACTACACTAACCATAACTGCAATATCGGGAGGTCCGCAAGCCCTCGGTACCCCTCCGCAGACGCCGTCTCCGAGCACGGTATACAAGAGGAATGGTTATAGAAATACCGACTTTACGGATCTTGCGTTAACATGCATTAATTATGCTTCAGGCTTGATAGAATCTAAAACCTTGACCACATCAGATTCCAGCGGCATGATCTACTACCACTATCTGGACGAGAACTGGAACGGCTGGGGATACGGTAGGATAGATAAATATCAGATGAGAAATATCATGGGTAACTGGGGATACTCTTACAGTTCTACTTATTACGCAGACTCTACAGGAAGACTGCAGACTGAACAATACTATTCCGACGCCAATTGGACTAACCTTGAAGCAACCTACGCCTATTATAATGACCAGACGCACTATTTTTCCTCAATAACTCTTACCTCACCCGACTCATCAGGCATGATCTACTACCACTATCTTGATGAGGATTGGAACAGTCAGGGATATGGAAGAGTGGATATATCGCGAAGACAGACCGCATTAGATGGCGAGCTATCTTACACGTATACTTACTACCAGGACTCGGCAGGCCGACTCGCAACAAACAATGCATATTCCGATTCGAATTGGACGAATCTTGTAGAAACCTATATTTTTTATAATGACTCAAATGGCAAAATGGCATCCAAGACGGATGCCACAACAGGCACGATCTATGCCTATTATAATGACGATACGAATTATCTATCTTCAATAACACTTATGTCTCCCGATGCAAATGGTAACATTTACTACCACTATTTGCGCGAGGACTGGAACTCTCAAGGCTACGGCAGGGTGGATAAATCTTTAGCAGCTAAAGCAGATAGCGACGGCGCAATAGCATATACGTACCAATATTTCGGCCAGGGTCCGGATATAGTCATAAACGACGACACGACATGGTCGAGCGGTAGCTACAGTTACAATTCCATTACGATAGCGTCCGGTAGAACTCTAACCATAAGGGGTACGGCCTATGTCTATTCCAACGTCGGTATTAAAGGTAAAGGTAGTATCAATGTTGAAAACGGGAACTTCTACGCGCCCAGTATAGTCTGCAATACCCTTACGATAGGAGCAGGCAGCGTTGTGACGATAGCCCCGATACCCGGAGGACCCGGCCTAGGATTAGGAACAGAGCCGTCATGTTCCGATAAGGTTTACAAGAAGGCTTGCTATGAAAATGCTGATTTTACAAATCTTGTAGCTACAGACACCTATTACATATCCGGACGATTGGAATCCAAAACTCTCACCACCCCAGATGCCTTCGGCATGATCTATTACCATTATCTTGATGAGAATTGGCAATCTCAAGGATGCGGGAGAATAGACTATTCTACAAGACAGACCGCATTAGATGGCGAGCTATCTTACAC
>PLNN01000059.1 GCA_003142795.1 Candidatus Omnitrophota bacterium | reverse complement strand
ACCTGAAGAGGAAGATCTATTCCGACGAACTGATAGACCTGGATACGAAGTATAGCGGGTATAAGGCCGGGGACATTCAGTTTAAAGACTACATTACCTATCTTGTGAAAATGGCCGATCGAAAAGCCATTAATGTAAAGCAGCTTTCGGACTTGTATTTCTTAAGACAGGCCATGGCCGCGGAAGAAACGATAGATTTTAAGAAAGCGAATGATGAACGCGATGCGCTAGTCGACAGGCTCGGCAAGCTCCTTTCGAAGGTAGAATTGGAGAAGCTCGTCGAGAAGACAGTGGCTTACAAAAAGGAAGAGGTATCGCAAGACGAGTTTTACGCCTATTTGATCAAGAAGGCGAAACTCATTGGTCTGGACCTGGCCGAATTCGCGGAACTAAAAAAATACGTCGTCTATATCTCGATGTACAATGCCGCGGATAAGGCAAAGATCATGGACGAGATGGCCGCCCTCGAAACGAAAATAAAAGAAACGCTTTTCACGAATGACGACCAACGCGAGCTGGATAAATTATCAAAGAATCTTGCACTCACAAGAAATCTGTTCAATATCTCTCTGACAAAAGAAGACTATAATTATTACAAGAAGAATGAGTCTTCTTTCGATACGCGGAACTTCACATCATTTATCGATAAGAAAGCGCCTTTATACAAAATTCAGGCGAAGCTCGACGATAGCGTTGGCCGACTCGACGATTACCGTGAGGCTATGGCGAAGTTCTATGAGTATTCGCTGAAGAGAGATGATGTATTTCTCAAGAATATAAGGATTAAGAGTCCAGAAAAGAACAAAGTATCGGTAATCGTGACCGGCGGTTTCCATACAGATAATCTCGCCGACTTATTCAAGAAAAAGAATATCTCCTACATCTCCATCATGCCCAACTTCAAGACAGAAGATGGCTACGACTGCCCGTATTTCAAAATATTGTCTGGAGAGAAACGAATAAAACTCGCCGACGCAGTATATTCTATGACTAATCAGGCCATGCAGGTGCCGAGCTTGCTATGTCACAACATGGATTCTGTTAAAAACGTAGCAATAGCTAAACTCCCAACCGCCGGACTTGAAATCCAGCCGACTGCCGCTGATCAAGTTAAAAAATCTGTGGTTAGCGAAGAGCCTGACCTCCAAGGCGGCGAAGTAGAGACAAATACCGAGCTCGGGGCCAGAAACACAACAGAAGAATTAAAACCTGCCTCTTTTGCATCGAGGAGTTTTTCATTCATATTAAATATTGCAAAGTCAATCTTGTATGCTCTGAGCACTTGGTCCCAGCCTCGCCTCTGGTTGAAATATTTGATACAAGAGGGTGAAAATCCGAACATCGTATTGAGCACTCAGCAAATATCCAAAGAAACGATTTCGCCTATTCAAAGAATGAAACTCTCGCCAGTGGGCAGGCTATTTTTAAGAATTGTCATGCCGTCCATTAAAGCAATTGGTTTTATTGTATTCGCAGATACCGCGTTGCCGAGTTATGGTAAAAAATGGGTCATCCAGACGGAAAGGCCGGGGTTTGAAACATCCGATTTTACGATCGTTACACAAAAACCAATTGGCATTTTTTATCAGAACCGGGACGAAAGACTGTTTTCGACTAATGGCGAAAATTTCGACCAATCATATTTTGTAAACAATGCTCGAGGGGGCGAGTTATATTCCGGCCCAGTATTCAGTCATCACGGATCCACAGAGGTACTAAATGGAGTAAAGGTGCAAACAGTTGGGGGTGTCCCTGCAAATGAAGTCGCGAATAATTTATCCAGGATGTTCGGCATCAAAGAAATATTATTGTCTTGTTGTAATCCAAACAGCGGTGTTCTGGGTGGGCATGTTGATATCCCAGTTATATACGCAACGAGCATTGCATTCGAATCAATTATGCCGATCGACCACCCCGCTGCAATATCTCTTGATGCTGACGCATGGAGAGTTTCGTTGCCGACAGGAGAAGACATTTCTTATAGCGAATATTTACAACGGAAAGAAAAGATTGCACCATCCGTCGCAGGCCCGGCCGAAACCGCACCATCGACGAAGAATGAGGGCGGACAAGGCGGGATAGGCAATATCGCGCCTAAAATAATAGCATTTTTCGCAGTTTTATTCAGCGCGTCAGCGCTGCTTGCCGGTGAGAGCTCAATTGCTCCGGGCGCCTCGACGTGGTTCCAGCAAGCATTCCAGCAGGCCATGGTATACGGCCCCGGGCTGATATTGGGGGCGGCAGCAGTTGTTGGTGTCTGGTTAGTTTCATCAAAAATATTGGATAAAATGAAGGGTCCGGTCGGGCCGATCATACCTATTATGCCTGCCGGGTTTACGATTCCAGCCGGAGCACAAAAACAGGCCGCGAGAAAAAGAGAAACAAGAACAGGGCAATTCATTACAGGCGGAGACATCGAAGACAAGATACTAAACCCGGCCTTGGATAAATCCGGCCGCCTCTTTGTGCGATCGGTTCCGGCCGAAGAATCGACCAACGTTCCGCACCACTCAAGCATAGTATCGCTTTCCCCGGACAAGGCAAGAGGGCCGCTCCATTTCAACTTCGAACATGATGTTATGCCGTATGACGCCAGGGGTTCGGCTGAAGACCCGAGGATCATGGAATTCAGCAATGCGACCGGCATGACGTTCGTACGACCGGAACCGGGACCGAATGGCGAAGAGAACGGTGGATGGCACAGCCGTTTTGTCTTCGTAGATAAAGACGGGAATGTTGTGGGCAAGGAATATCAAATAGGAAGGCAGGATGTGTATAACAAGAACACATATATCCTGGAAGTGGAGGTGGGACTGCCGGACGGACAGAAGCAGAAAAAATATGCTCTCTTTGATAGGGTCAACGGCACTATCCAGTGCTACATGTTCAATAGTCTCGATGAAGCTTTGGATACGCCTCCGGGATATTGGGCAAAGGCAGAGAATGGTATAGAAGCCGCCACGCTATGGCGCCCAAAAGACATGATATTGTTAGAAGGCGGGACCGACGATATCGACCATATAGGTTTTAATACTATAGCAGGCGAAGTCATTTATAACGGGCAAAAAGTTTATCTTGCGTTCCTGCATGTCATGCGGGAAGGGTGGACCGAGACCAAGAAACCCTATTCGACCGCCATTGCGTTAGTCAGGTTCAATAAAAAAACGAACAAGATGGAAGCCGTGGAGAGGCCTGTAGAATTGCCTCAGCCCGAAGGGCTCGATGATATGCCGGGCGATGTCCGGGGCGTTGTCTACGAAACAGCCGCTACAATAATCGGTGAAGGCACTAACCGCGAAGTCATCTCATACGCCGGCATAAACGATGGTTACGGAATAATTCGATTTGAGAAGCCATTAACAGAGCTATTGGAAACGTACGCCAGAGGACAAAGAAAGGCTAAGTACAAAGCAGCTGATGCAGCGAGGCAGACATTCAAGCCGGCTTCAGCCGTCAAAGGCCCAGCGCAGCGACAAGCCACAGCCGTACTACTGGCTACTACGACCAAAACCGCACCAGCCGCGACCACACAAAAAGTAAAACTGCCACCCGGTGCCGACAGGGGTATTACGAAAATGCAAACCTATTCCGGACGGTTAAAACATGTAGACTCATATCTACTGCAGCTCATCGATAAAAACACCTCACTTGTTCTTGATTCGGGCACAGGGTACCTCCCATACACTACCGTGGAACTTGCGGATAAACTCCCTCATGGGGTTCAGCTTATAGGGATGGACCCCAACATACCGGAAATAGTGGTTAGAATAAATCCAAATCGGGTGCCGCAAGGTTTTAATTCGAGCCCAATTCTTATGTTTAGCGGTAATGGAGAGCTTATTGCGGTAAATGCTGTGCCTGTTTCATATACCGGAGAACAGCTGCGTAAAAAATATCCCGATCTATATGCCGAATTTATGGAATTAAAAGACAGATTGATAAAAGAAAGGAACGGGAATAACAATTATATAAGCAAATCAGGCGACGCGATCGAGATCGACCCGTTCTCTAACGAGAAATATCAGCGGGAAAATTTAAGGTATATGCGCGAAGACGTACGCAATGCAAGCATAGCAACCGCAAGCGTCGATATCATTAGAGACTTCAACATGACCTGTCTCTATTATGAGGGCGAAGCAAGCCTGCCCATACTGGCCGGTTATGAGAGGATGTTGAAAGAAGGTGGTTACGCCATAATCGGTTTTAATTCCGTATTCAACGGATCCGAAGAGTACACGGTTTATAAGAAAGTGCATGGCCGGCTCCTACCGCATGCTTTTGTATTTTCTGTCGATACCCGTGGCATCGACAACCCCGGTGCGAGGGACAGTCTTAACAAGAGTCTTTTCAATAGTAACAAGCAGTTTTATGATCATTATGGGAAGGCTCTTATGGGCGCTATAGGACTAGGGCTCGAAAACGTCCCTATGGAACGAAGAGTTGATTATCTAACAAGCCTGAATCCCGCAATTGTAATGGAGCAAATAAGATCGGGATTAGAAAATATCGGGTATGGCACATTTTTAGTGAAAGATGAACAGAATGCAACCATAGCCGTTGGGGTTAATTATAAGGATGGCTTGTTGGCGCCATCCGTCGCGGCGGGCGAGGGCGCGGTTAAGATCACGATGACGGGCGAGGTGGTAAATGACGTAAAATATCGCTTTATGGGCAAACTGGAAAGTAACGGCCCTCTGGGGCTCGTACGCGCCGAACAAGACGGCCAAACCTTCAACTTTTATGTTCCAAGCGACATATTAAATCGCCTTAACGAAGAACAGCTAAGAGAAAGAGTGACGTACTATGTTGGCTTGTATGCAGAAGCGCTGACAAAGTTCAAGTCCATCGGAGGAGATATCCCTAGCGGCTGTAAGTTTAACATGATCTTCGGCCCTACGACCATAGCCGGGCAGTTTCCTTTCGCACAAACAGACAGAACATCGAGATATTCGGATATATATACGACCCCTGCGCGATTCGAAGAAGAGTTAAGCAAGAACTTGCGGGAAACGGTTCTGCACGAAATAGGCCATGCGCTTATCGGCGTGAGCCTTGGCAATATGCAAGATGCCAGAGCTATTGCCATCGAAGAAGGGGTCGCGAATTACATTGCGGGCGCGCACCTGAAAACCGATATTCGAGGTGAGGGCGATCAGAGGACCGAAATAACGGCTGAAGAGGCCGGGAAAATGAAAGGCCTCGCGCAATTAGATGTTGAGGTAAGCATGTGGGGCAATGAAAGAGCACATAGAAAATTACGGGCAGGATATGGCGGGGAAACTACCCATAGATTTGGCCTTCCGTTTGTTGATGCATTTATCACAGTGTTTGGAGCAGAAAATTTATTCAACTTTTTGGAGCAGTTGGCCAAAAAAGAAAATAGGCCTGCAAGCGATGATCTAAGCGAAGGCACCGCGTGGGTGGGACGAGCTCTTCAGCAATGCGGGTTTACCGAAGATAAAATACAGGATTTTACGGTGTTATTACACGAAAAATTAAAGAAGGATGTATTTAAAATAACGGCGCCATCTGCCGCAGCGCAAAGCCAGGATAAGAACGCGCCTGCCACCGCCAAAGCGCCGGGCGAGAGGAAAACAGTGTCGCAGGCTGATAGCTCTCAAAGACTATCACCCGAACAGCTGATCGACGATATGCAGGAGAGACTGCGCCAGTCTTATATTGCGGGTGGGAAAAGAGTTATAGGCAAAGACGGCCGGCCGTATTGGATGAAAGTTCAAAAACACAATTTTGAGGATATGGCAGTTCATGTTTATCCGGCAGACGTCAATGCCGACGTAGACCCGCGCAGTAATCCTGGAGTAGCAAGGATTTTCTTTAAAGTGATCCGAGATATTAATGGCGGACTTGTGTTATGGAGCAGCATGCAGACATCTCCCGGATACGATGGGTCAGGTCTCATGGCAGAGATTATAGGCGAAGTATCAAATGGAATTCATGAGAAAGCAGTATTATATTCGACGATAGATGAAGAGAGAACTTTATTAGCGCTTTACGAGGCGTTGCCGCCCGAATATAAAAGGCCACTCCCGCGCGGAGAAGCCCTTGCATTAACCAGAGAAGCCGAGGCAAAAAATAGCATTTTTGACGCGTATAAAAATGGTTTTCGTTTTGAATCGGACGTTATTCGCAACACAGTTCTTGGCGGTATCCGCAAGTATTTCGGCTCTGTTTTTAAAGTCGATGTCAATCCCGCAGAAGACGAGATCATTATTTGTACAATACGGGAAACGGATGCGCCGCCCGTCACCGCCAAAGCGCCTGGGACAACTCCGCAGGAAGTGTCTGCTGACCAGCGCGGGCAGGTAGCAAGAACAGAAGAGATCGACCCCGTAGCAATAAAAGGCATACTGGAAAAGATAGGCGCAGGCCAACGCTCGCCGCCAAAAGTTGTATTCGTTCTCCATAGCCTAGGAGAAGGTGATACGCAAGAGTTATTTGTTTCGAAGCCGGAGACTGGCAGAGAGGACGTAGAGTCGTATGTAGACCCGAAATATAACAAAACGGAAAACACCATTACTATACATGTCAAAGAGGCCCACTGGAACAATACTCTTCAAAACTCAACAAACGGCATTCTTGCCCAATTGATCGCACATGAAATATTTGAGAAGATCGTAGCCCCCGCTAAGCGTATTCCTGAAAATGAACGGCATACTAAGGCATGCAATATCGAAAGGATGTTTGATCCTCAGGGTAACCCGGTATTTGCCTCACCCGAAGCTATCAGCAATAACATGAGCGACAGGATGAAATTCTGTGTTGACTATGCCGCTACAAAAGGGGATGTCACATACCTGCAGAGTTTATTAAAAGATCATGCCGGCGACCCGGACCACTTCTTTCAAAAATATGTAGAAGGTAAGCTCGCCGATTTAAATGTTCCTCTGCCGTCCGTTGCAGCAAAGCCGGCACCCATTCCAGGAGAATTAAAGGTAGAAACGATAATGCTGAATAATGCGTCGGACATCGCAGCTCTCGCGGCAGAAGGCCCGTTTGACCCAGGCCATTATGATACCAGTGCCCAGGAATTTAACGAAATATATGACAATGCGCGAGAGATCAGCATAGGTTCGGCAATGAAGTTTGAAAGCGACGTGGCTGAAAATGTCGGCCTCCCCCTTATCATATCCCGCATAGGAGTAATAATCCACAACAGAAGAACGGGAGTAACGCGCGTTGCCCACGCATCGCCGGCCGGCATTGGGAACGTATTGGCTGAAATATCTCATGCCGCCGAAGATCCCGAAATAGGCACAAGCGATGATGTAGAAGTCATAGTTGCCGGGGGCTGCGTAAATTCGGTAATAAGAGAAGACGAGACCGCGCAGGATAAGATCGATAAAGTCAGGAGAGTATTGGCCAACAGGGAAAGAGTGGTGGATGCTTTGGCCAGCAGCGGATTTAATAACGTCCGGCAGATCTTCCCGGGTCAGGTTGATATTGCGGTAAAGCTGGCATTCGACCGTCCCAACGACAAACTTCACGCGGCTTTCACGATGGTGCCTGCTCTCTCAGAAGCGGAAATACTCGAAAAAGTGCGCACGAAACTTGGGCAGACCATCGACGAGTATATACAAAGCCTTACAGTATTGTCCAGGCAGGAAACGGCGGAAGGCTCGGAAGGCAGGGCTGCCAGGGCCTTGTCGATATCCAGGAAGATCCAGGACATAGCGATGCCTATAAGAAGCATAAGACATGACGCTACGATGTCCGATGTACTCGAATGCCTGCTTAATATGAGGAAGATATTTGAAGGTAAGCACTATAAGGGCGGCATAGTCGCGAAGCTTGAATCAGCGCGCGAAAGCCTAAAGACAAGCATAGATACGATAGGACAGGAATCGATAGGCGGCGACCTGGACCTGGCAACGGCTGAGGACGGGGTGGCCGAGCTCGTTTCCGCGAGAGAAATTATAATAGAAGCGAGAAGCGCGATCCAGGACAACGCGGAGATCTATGACAAGGTAGTAAGAGAGGAGTTCGACAAGGCTCTGGATATACTTGATAATATGCTGGGCTTTATCAACAATGACCTCAAAACCAGGGATATGGGCCCATCGGAATTAAAGGTATTGGTAGAAGACGCTATAGACGCTACGGATAAAAACCGCGAAGGTAAATTTGCGGGAGCTAAAATCGAGCCTAAATTTACTGTGCAGGAGGGGACGGTAATAAATTCTAATGACATGTATCTGAAGGTCGCGATATATAACATTCTTAAAAACGCCATTCATTATGCAAATAATGTGCCGGTAGTCGCCGTGTCGCGGGTAGCCGGCGAAGACGGTAAAGAATACGTGAGGATAGACATAGAAGATGACGGAGACGGTATCCCCGCGGCAAAACTTAATACGATAGACCCCAAAACAGGCAGATCCGTCATTTTCAGCCTGGATGAATCGGAAAGAGAGGGCGGCACCGGACTGGGCCTGGCACTTGGGAGGAGATTCGTTGAGAAGACTAAGGGCGCCGACGTGAAAGTAGAGTCGCTATGTAAACAAGAAGGCCACGAGGCCGGTCACGGCACAAAATTCAGCCTGTTCATACTTGCAAAAACAACAGGTCCCGCTATGGCTAAACCTGCCGGCGGAGAGCAGGCGGCACAAACCGCCCGTGATATTTTCCCGCTCAATCCCGCGTATCTAGCGACTACGCCGCTGGCTGTGGATACTGTTACAAACCCGGATGATGTAAAAAGCATGGCCGATGCTCTTAGGGCGGAACTAATGAGAAACGCCAAACAAAATGGAGAACTAGAGCAGCATATGGTTCAGACGGCCGCGGGCGAACAATATAAGCTTGGCACGATACACCTGCCAAACAGCCTGGATATGGGGGAATGCTTTGTTTTTAAGTCGGGACGGCTGGAGATGGCCTTCTTTAATGTAAGAGCAAGGCAGTATCACGCGCTCTACGGGGAATACCATTCGGACGGCCCAACATACATATATGCTATAAGGGATGCCGGAACGCGGCAGATCATCGGCCACGGCGTTCTGTATAGATCGGAGAATCCGGAATCGCCAGATTTTGGGGTCGCGCAATTCAGATTCGGCATCCACAATGATTTTGAAGGCAGGGGCCATGGCACAGAGGCGGTTGCGCTTATCACGGCGATAACGGCGCGGCAGGCCGCAATGCTTTTCGGGGAAAATACGCGCACAGACAAACTTAGATGGAAAACTGAAGCCGGCGACAGCCTTGCCGGATTAAAAGTAGGAGATACAGAGGATAAGACTATAGGGACATTTTTGCAAAGAGCGGGTTTTTCAGTCGATAAACTCGAGTTTGACATTGGCGTTATTCTGACCGTCCCGTCCGCCGCGCCTGAGCCGGCTGCGGCTGGTGAAGCAATTGACAAACTAACATCCGCTGCCGCGACGACACCGATTACAGGATGGGTACTGGTGTTGCCAAATGCCTGGAATGGGCTTTTGGAAGATTTTCCGGAAGCCGACCGCGATATTCTGGCACAGACAGTTGCCGGGGTCCTTGCGTCGAATAAAGTAAGTAATATCACGGAAGAAAACATACAGAGTCTGGCCGAAAATGTTTTGGCAAAGATATTCGAGCAGCCACAATATAAAGATTACATGAAAGATATGCAGAAAGTGCTGGGTAATCTCGCAAGATTCTGGAAGGCGCTTCGCAAGAGCGGCATTGACAATGAGCGTGTTGATCGCATCGCATGCTACGAAGGGAAAATATGGGTACGAACCGCGGAAATGAACGAAGGAGAACCGCAGATCGAACTTACAGAGGGTAAAATGCTCGTAGTCGTAGGAGGCGCTGTTATAGAGAAGAAAAATATTCCGCCGACTGAAGAGAAGCCCATCCTGCCGACGACAATAGTTGCTAATACAAGCGTCCTGCAAGATCAGATCGCCGCTCGCAAAGCGATGGTAAAGCGGGGCATCGACGAGGCGCCAAGAGGCGACATTGTAACGGCTCTGGTCGGCATCGACGAAGATATGAACATGGCGGAAGTCCAATCCATATGCGCCGCCGTGAAGACGAAATTCGAACGGGCCGGGATCGCGAGAAGCAACATCCGGATCGAAACATTTGTAAGAGTCAATGGTAAGGACGGCATGGCCAAGACGCGCGAAAATTGCGAGGAAGCCACGAGAAGGATCATAGAAGGCTTAAAGGACGCACGCATACAGCACGAAGCCAACGTGGTTACCAAAAAGGAGCATGACGGCATGAAATATATACTGGTAGTCTTTAATGATGAATCAAGGGGTGAATTCAAGGCGGTGAATTACAGCACAGGCGTCCAGCAAAAGGACGGTATCTATCTCGTCGATGTTCCGGATGCGTATACGGATTGTAACTTCAAGGAGAATAAGCACCCTGATATTGAATACCGCGCCATGCTCGCGCTTCATATAGCAAGAAGCGCTACAAGCGTGAGCGAAGAGTCGGTTACCCTGCTAAATTCGCTGTTAAAAGGAATGGTTGAAAATGAAGGCGAGGTCATAAGAATTAGTAATGGCAAACTGATATTCCTACAACCAATAAGCATCGTGCCGGTCTATAGGCGGCTTGATGATTGGAAGAGAGCGCAGAGGGCTCTCGATGCATCAGTATAATGTCGATTTTTAGCGAGTTGAAGTCACCCGGGTCAGCGGAACGCCCTTCAGGGCTTACTAGCGTCGGTCCTGAATAGAGCCGTTGTCCCGGGTTTTTTATGGAAAAATAGCTTGATATATACGGTAAATAGTAATAAAATAGCGTCAAATTATCACTTGTAGGCCGGGATGGCGGAATTGGCAGACGCAAGGGATTTAAAATCCCTCGGCCGCAAGGCCACGGGGGTTCGACCCCCCCTCCCGGCACCAGTATCAATAAAGGTAAACCCATGGATTTAAACGCATTAAGACATTCAACATCGCACGTGATGGCGCAGGCGGTAAAGCATCTGTGGCCGAATACCAAGCTCGGCATAGGTCCGTCCATTGAGGACGGTTTCTATTACGATTTTGATAAAGAAGAGCCGTTCGCGCCCGAGGATCTTGAGCGGATCGAGGCCGAGATGCGCGATATCATCAGAAAGAATTACAAGTTCGAGCGTGAAGAATTAAAAAAGGCCGACGCGATTACATTATTCAAAAAGATGGGCGAGAACTATAAGCTCGAGCTCATAGAAAGAATACCCGGAGATACTGTTACGCTTTATAAAGACGGCGATCTTACCGACCTCTGCCGCGGCCCGCACATCGAATCGACCGGCCAGATAAAGGCGTTCAAGCTCCTTTCTATAGCAGGGGCCTATTGGCACGGTATAGAGACCAATCCCATGCTCCAGAGGATATATGGCACGGTATTCGAAAAACCGGAAGAACTTAAAAATTACCTTACGCTGATCGAAGAGGCCAAGAAGAGAGATCACCGCGTCCTGGGCAAACAGCTCGAATATTTCAGTTTCAATGAAGAGGTTGGACCCGGCCTTGTCCTGTATCATCCGAAGGGCGCGATGCTCCGAAGCATTATCGAGAATTATATCCGCAAAGAGCATTTAAAGCGCGGCTACGAACTTGTCCTCGGGCCGCATATAATGAAGAGCGATATATGGATAACGAGCGGCCACTACGGTTATTACAAAGAGAATATGTTCATATTCAAAGTCGAGGGCGCGGAATACGCGATAAAGCCGATGAATTGCCCCGGCCATATTCTCGTCTATAAATCGAAGACCAGGAGCTACCGTGATCTTCCTATAAGATATTTTGAACTGGGCACCGTTTACAGGAATGAGAAGTCCGGCGTCCTTCACGGCCTTTTAAGAGTGCGCGGTTTTACCCAGGATGACGCGCATATATTCTGTTTACGCGAACAGGTCGAGGACGAGATCATCAAAGTAATAGATTTTGTCGTCGATACTCTAAACGTCTTCGGTTTCGAGGATTTTTCGGTCGAGATATCGACGAGACCTGAGAAATCGATAGGTAACGACGCCGATTGGGAAGCCGCGGAGGCCGCCCTGGTCGGAGCGCTAAAGCGCAAATATCTGAATTACACCATAAACGAGGGAGACGGCGCTTTCTACGGCCCGAAGATAGACATAAAATTGAAAGACGCTCTCGGCAGAGAATGGCAATGCGCGACAATACAGTGCGATTTCGCCCTTCCGGAGAGATTTAAATTGGCATATATAGGCCCGGATGGGAAAGAATACAGGCCGATAATGCTTCACAGGGTCATTTTAGGCTCGCTGGAGCGCTTCATGGGAGCCCTGATAGAACATTTTGCCGGGGCGCTTCCGTTGTGGCTTAGCCCGACCCAATGTGTTATAATACCCGTCTCCGAAAAGGCCCTGAGTTATGCCAGGGAAATACAGCATATCTTTCTCGAGAACGATATAAGGGTGACGCTCGATACAAGGAACGAGAGGTTGCAGAAAAAAGTAAGGGATGCGGAAGTGGAAAAAGCCCCTTACATGGTGATCCTCGGCGAGACGGAGATAAGCGAGAAAGCCCTTTCGGTCAGGTCAAAGTCCGAAGGTGACATGGGGAAGATGGGTGTAGAAGAATTCATACAGATGATACAGAAAGAGATACGGGAAAAGGTAAGATAAAGAGGAGGTGAATGGTATCGCTAAGAAAGACCTAAGGATAAATGCGAGGATAAGGGCTAGGGAAGTCAGGGTAGTCGGTGAGAATAGCGAACAACTCGGAGTGATGACGGTTCCCGACGCGATCAAGCGCGCCGAAGAGGCAGGGCTCGATCTGGTCGAGGTGGCGCCGACGGCAGTCCCGCCGGTCTGCAGGATCATAGATTATTCCAGATACAAATACGAACAGGAGAAAAGGGAGAAAGAGGCGCGTAAAAAGCAGAAGATAGTCCACATCAAAGAGGTGCGCCTGGGCCCGAAGATCGGGGAACACGATTATCTGTTCAAGCTTAAGAATCTCGAGGAGTTCCTGAAAAGAGGCGACAAGGTCAAGGTCACTATGATGTTCAGAGGCAGAGAGATGTCGCACATGGACCTGGGGAGAAAAATCCTGGAGCGGCTCGCGAGCGACATATCGCAGATAGGCGAGATAGAAGAATCACCCAGGCTCGAAGGCCGTTTCATCAACATGCTAATAAGGGCAAAATAAATAGAGCGAGGATTATACATGCCAAAATTGAAGACAAATAGAAGCGCTAAAAAGAGGATCAGGATAACAAAAAGCGGCAAGGCGAAGCATTTCAGGGCCGGGAAGGGCCATCTTTTGACAGGCAAGAGATCGAAGAGAAAAAGGCTTCTCGGCAAGCCCGGCTATGTAGCGAAGGGCGAATTAAAGAGCATCCATAAGATGCTGCCGTACGGAGCATAAGGGGGATAACGATGAGTAGGGTCAAACATGCTGTTGCAACAAAGAGACACAGGAAACGGGTACTGAAAGCCGCCGAAGGACAATGGGGCGGCAGGTCAAAATTCTACAAGCGCGCAAAGGAATCGGTCGCTAAGGGAATGATGTATTCCTACCGCGACAGGAAAGCGAAAAAGAGGGATTTCAGGGTGCTCTGGATCGCGAGGATCAACGCGGCGTGCAGGCTTAATGGCACAACGTATTCCCGTTTCATACAGGGCCTTAAAAAAACGAAGATATTGCTTGATAGAAAAGTCCTTGCGGACCTGGCGGTAACGGATCCAAAAGTATTTACAAAGTTGGTCGAAGCCGCGAAGGCATGAAAATAGGGACACATCCCATTTTTCCCAGAGTCAGGCTCAAAGAAAAATGGGATGTGTCCCTATTTTCCGCAATTACTAGAATAATTCCATGAAAAACCAGATCAAACAACTCGAACAGGCAGCTCTCCAGGAAATAACTTCTGCAGCCGTTTCTAAGGATGCTGTCGAGGGCTTGCGCATAAAATATCTCGGCCGTAAAGGCGTTGTAACCGAATTATTCAAAAAGATGTCGGAGTTACCGGCATCCGAAAAACCGGAAGCAGGGCAGCTCCTCAATCTTTTGAAAAATACGGTTACGAAGGCGCTGGATGAAAAATTAAATTCGGCCGCCGGGATCGAAGAAGAAAAAGAGGCTCTCGACGTAACCCTGCCGGGAATCTTATCAAAACCCGGCCATCTGCACCCCATCACGAGAACTATCGACGAGATATGCAGGATCTTCATCTCTATCGGCTTCAGGGTGGTCGAGGGGCCGGAGATCGAGACAGAACACTACAATTTTGAAACGCTGAATATTCCCCTCGAGCACCCTTCGCGCGATGCATTCGATACCTTCTATTTAAAATCGAGCGGCAAATATCTTTTGCGCAGCCACACGTCCCCCGTCCAGACGCGGTTCATGGAAAAAAATAAACCTCCATTTTCGATAGTCGTGCCGGGCAAGGTCTACAGGCCTGACGCCACGGACGCATCGCACTCGTTCATGTTCCACCAGATAGAAGGCCTTGCCGTAGGAGATAACATAAAATTTTCGGACTTGAAAGGCGTCTTGTCGATATTCGCCAAGACGATGTTCGGCAAATCGATAAAGATGCGTTTTCGTCCGAGCTTCTTTCCGTTCACGGAGCCGAGCGCTGAGATCGACATATCGTGTATCATATGCGGCGGGGACGCGCAAAAAATAGGCGGGAAACGCTGCAGCCTCTGCGGAGGCAAAGGATGGCTCGAGATCCTCGGCGCAGGTATGGTCAACCCAAAAGTATTTGAAAAGGTTGGATACGATCCGAAGAAGGTGACGGGATTCGCGTTCGGCATGGGCGTAGAGCGGATCGCCATATTGAAGTATGGGGTGAGCGACATAAGGATGTTTTTCGAGAATGATGTCCGATTTTTGGAGCAATTCTAAAAAATGAGAATAAGTTATAACTGGTTAAAAGATTACATCGATATAAAACTTCCGGCCGAAAAAATAGCCGAGACTTTAACTATGGCCGGGCTGACGGTCGACTCTATCCATCATATTACGGGCGACGCTGTCTTCGAGGTAGAAGTCACCGCCAACAGGCCCGACTGGCTTTCATACATCGGTGTGGCGAGGGAATTATCCGCGATCACGGGCGCGAAGCTGAAAATGCCGATTTTGACAAAAGCCCCGGGATCTAAGGCGAAGAGCGCAGGGGTTGCGGTGAAGATCGAAGACAAAAAACTCTGTCCGCGATACACGGCCAGGATCATCCGCGGCGTTAAGGTCGGTGAGTCTCCGGCGTGGCTGAAAACAAAACTCGAAGCAATGGGGCTACGCAGCGTAAATAATGTCGTCGATATTACCAATTTCTGTTTATTTGAGACCGGCGAGCCTATGCATGCCTTTGACCTGGACAAGGTAGAGAGCGGTGAGATCATCGTAAGGAACGCGTCTCGCGGCGAAAAGATCACTACGATAGACGGTGTTGAACGCACCCTTGAAGGATCGAGTCTCGTTATTGCAGATCCCAAAAAAGCTATTGCGATAGCGGGCGTCATGGGCGGCGTGAGCACGGAAGTTAACTATTCCACGCAGAACATTTTATTGGAAGCGGCTTACTTTGATCCGATCTCGACGAGAAGAACATCGCGAAGACTCGCTCTTTCGACGGATTCGAGCTACAGGTTCGAGCGCAAAGTGGATATTGCGAATATATTATACGCATCCAACAGGGCATCAAACCTTATAACGGAAATAGCAGGCGGCAGCATAGGCGAGCTTATCGACATTGGAGCAAAACCCGCAGGAGCGAAGACCATTTCATTGGAATATGAAAAACTTAATGCAATACTGGGAGTGGAGATCGCGCCCGCCAAAGTAAAAAAGATACTGGCTGCGCTGGGCCTCAAGCTTAGATCCTCAACTAAAGGCAAGGCTTCTTTCCAGGTCCCGGTCTTCCGGTACGACCTGAATAATGAGATAGATCTTGTCGAGGAAGTCGCGCGTGTTTACGGCTACGATAAAATACCTGTAACGATACCATCTGTTATCGACCAGCCGGATAGGATGCCGACCGACGTGATAGTAACCAAAAAGATACGCGAGATCTTAACAGGGCTTGGCATGGATGAAATAATCACCTATAGCCTTATTGGCAGAAAGATGCTTAAGGCGGCGTCTATTTCGGGAGAAGGAATAGCCGAGGTGGCCAATCCTCTTACGGCCGAACAGGAAATAATGAGGCCGAGCCTTATCCCCGGGCTTTTGAACGCGATCCTTTGGAACGTAAATAGAAAGACCAAAGACCTTAAACTGTTCGAGATCGGGAATATCTACGTTAAAGAATCCGATAGTAAATTCGAGGAAAAAAAATTCCTGTCTCTCGGGATCGCCGGCGAGAACTCAAGCTGGGCAGCCGGTTCCAGGGCAGTCGGTTTCTTTGATCTGAAAGGCATTGCAGAAACGCTCTTGCGCGAGATGGGCATCCGCAACGTTTCTTTTAAATATGCCAAAGACGAAACCTTCTCTGCGTCAACATGCGCTTCGATAGAGATAGAAGGGGACGCTGCCGGTATCATCGGCGTACCCGCTAAAAAAGTTTTGAGCAATTTCGACATAAAAGAGGCCGTCTATATCTGCGAAATATCCGTTGACGCGATCATAAAATATGCAGATATGAAAAAACGGTTTATCGAGCCGCCAAAATATCCTTCCGTCTTCCGGGACATATCGATAATAGCCGCGAAGAACGTTTTGAATGCGGATCTTGTGGGCTTGATGCGCGCCACGGCGAGCGAAATGCTCAAAGATATAAAACTTATAGATAAGTATGAAGGAAAACAAGTTCCCGACGGTAAAATAAGCCTCACATACAGGCTGGAATACCGGGATCCGTTCAAAACCCTCGAAGAAAAACAGGTTTCCGAAGCCCACGCCGGTATCTTGCGTGCCCTGGAAGAAAAATTCGGCGCAAGGTTAAGATACTAAACCACTCAAAAGTTGCATTTCATTAAATTTGTGCTATACTTATTTTAGAAACACAAATTCCCTGCGGTGCGCGTGATTTCGAGCGGAGAATCTTGAGCCATTAGCACTTAACTAGGGAGCCTAGCTGCTGTGCACTTCGGTGCATATTCGAGGGCACCCACCTGTTACATAACGGGATCAAGATTATTCAATCTCACACGGCACTCGTGGGGTTTTTTATTTTTCGATACAGTAGTAGAATGTGATGCGCCGAGTGGCTCGCAGGGACGCGAAATTTTCAACCATGTGAAAATTTCGCTCCGTAAAATTTCTCGTACGCTGCCTCGAAATTTTAACGCCCTGCTCACCACGTCGCCACATCACATTTCTGTATGAATCGAAAAATAAAAATCTGAGGAACTGGAAAAAATGGATCTGTTTGAGAAAGAAGGCGCAAAGAACAATACCAATGAACCTCTGGCCGCGAGGATGAGGCCGCGGGCGCTCGATGATTTCACGGGGCAGGAGCATATCCTGGGCCCGGATAAATTATTACGCCGTCTCATAGAATCAGATAAAATTTCTTCGGTTATACTATATGGACCTCCCGGCTGCGGCAAGACGACGCTCGCTTTAATAATAAGCGATAAGACAAAATCGTATTTTGAGCGCATCAACGCGGCCTCTAACAACGTTGCCGACATAAGGCGCATCATCGACCAGGCGAAAAAGCGCGAATCCCTGAACGGCAAACGCACCATACTTTTAATAGATGAAATTCACCGCTTCAATAAAGCCCAGCAGGACGTTCTGATGCCTGATGTTGAAGCCGGTAACCCGGTCCTGATAGGGACTACAACCCATAATCCGTTCTTCTATGTCAACGCGGCCCTTCTTTCGCGCTCCCAGGTGTTCGAATTCAAAAAATTGTTAGACGCGGATATTATAAAGATATTAAGGCAGACCCTCGTCGACAAAGAGCGAGGCCTGGGCAAGATCCCGATACAGATGGATGAAGATGCGTTGAAACATTTGGCAAAAATATCGGAAGGAGATGCCCGCCGCGGTCTTTCTGCGCTCGAGATCGGCAGCCTCACAACGCCTGCCACAAAAGATAAAAAAGTTCATTTCACTTTAAAGGTCGCGGAAGAGTCTATCCAGAAAAAAGCGGTTGTTTATGATAAAGATGAAGACGGACATTACGATACGATCTCAGCATTTATCAAGTCGATGAGAGGTTCAGACCCGGACGCGGTTTTATACTGGCTTGCAAAGATGATCTACGCAGGAGAGGACCCGAGATTTATCGCCCGAAGGATCGTGATATGCGCGGCAGAGGATGTCGGTAACGCCGACCCGCAGGCGCTTGTTATCGCGAACGCTGCTTTGCAGGTCTCTGAATTTGTCGGGATGCCGGAGGCGCGCATTCCGCTCGCTCAGGCCGCGGTCTATGTCGCGTGCGCGCCGAAGTCGAACGCCGCATATTTAGGGATAGAGAGCGCGTTAAAAGATGTAGAGGAGGGGAAGGTGCTGGATGTGCCCGATCATCTAAAAGACGCGAGTCTCGACGGTTATGCATTCGGCCACGGCAAAGGCTACAAGTACGCTCACGAATTTAAAGATCATTACGTAAAGCAGGAATACAAGCCTTCCGAGGTAAAATATTATTTTCCCACCGAGATGGGCTACGAAAAAAAGATAAAAGACTGGCTCGAGAGATTGAAAAACAATGAATAAAAAAGCGATAGCGATGTTATCGGGAGGGCTCGACAGCATTCTCGCTGTCCGGCTCGTGCAGGAACAGGGGATCGAGATCCACGCGATCAATTTCCTGACCATATTTTGCACCTGTACGCACAAGGGCTGCCAGCATGCCGCAACCCAGGCAGCCAAGCAGCTCAATATTCCGCTGAAAGTCCTGAACATAACCGAAGAGTATCTCGAAATAATTAAAAAACCTAAACACGGATATGGCTCGAACATGAACCCGTGCATCGATTGCCGCATATTCACTTTCGGAATGGCAAAAAAATATATGGAAGAGATCGGAGCATCTTTTATCATAACAGGTGAGGTTTTGGGTGAGAGGCCCATGTCGCAGAGGCGCGACGCGATCCTTCTGATAGAAAAAGAGGTCGGGTTAAAGGGCCGTATCTTGAGGCCTTTATCGGCAAAGTTATTCGATCCGACGCTTGCGGAAAAAGAAGGCATTGTTGACAGAGAAAAGCTATTGGAAATTTCCGGAAGATCGCGAAAACCGCAGATAGAGCTTGCCAAGAACTTCAACATCAACGATTACCCGTGTCCGGCAGGCGGGTGCCTTCTTACAGACCCGGGGTTTGCGAAAAGGATACGCGATCTCCTGGATCATAACGAATTGATATTGGACAACGTGCGGCTCCTGAAATTCGGCAGGCATTTCAGGCTTTCTGAAGAAGCTAAGCTTGTGGTAGGAAGGGATGAAGGCGAAAACGGGGAGCTTGAGAAGCTTGCCATGCCGAATGATCTCTTATTCAAGCTGGCGGACAGGCAGGGCCCCGTATCTATTTTGAGAATAAGCAGTATCCGGCCATCCGTAAGCAATGAAACGCTCATTGCGCTTGCCGCTTCGATCGCCGCCTATCACACGAAATTCCGCAGTGAAGAGGCCTTAAACATAAACTATTGGAAGGCCGGAGAGCCTGGCGGCGAGGCTACCCTAGCCATCAAACCCGCCAAAGCAGAGGACGTAGAAAAGGCGCGGCTTTAGTTCAAGTTAGGAATAAAAATCTAAGATTCATACGCTTGACTTTTGTTAAACATGTGATACACTTATAGTAGAAATGATAAATGATAATGAAAGCATATTATATAATCTTATATGATAAGGGAAATGATATTTTTCTTGACTTTTTGTTAAACACGTGTTATACTTATAGTAAGAAAGAGGAGATTGAATCATGAAAAAAGTAAGGCATTGCGATGGTTTTCTGGCGTGCAGGACGCCTAAGATGGTCGAAGATAGTATAAAATCTTTTTGCAATGAGCACAAGAAAGACGTAAGCGAGGTCATGAATTATTTACTTAGAATATTTATTGAAGATATGGATGGAGTAAGGACACGTTACGTAAGCGGAATTAAATAGTAAAGTTATTTTTTTTGGTTTGCGCGTTAAACAGCAGTTAAACGGAAGTGCGTTATGAAAAAGTTACTGATACTTACAATTCTGGGTCTTGCGATTATAGGCGCTTGGGCCGGACCATGTTATGCTCCGGATAGCACAGTGCCGGTTACGGCCCCTGTGCCCACGGCTACAGAGCTTCCGCAGGTAACAAATGCCGGCACCGTAGGCGTTGCAACCTCGCAAGTTACGAATCCCCAGACCAACATCACAACCGCCAGCATGACATTAACCGCAACTCAAGCAGCCAGTGTCATGACTTTTTCAACCGCCAACCTGGGACAATATTCCACCCTAAACATCAACATGCAGGATCCAAGCTGGAGGTTTTTGGCCCAAGTCGATGCCGCTAATGGAGCCAGCGCCTGGTATGGCACAGTGAATTGCTCCACAGGGACATTCGTATTCCAGAATATGGCAGGCCTGTATATAGCTCCAGGAGCCAATGTCAACGTTAATAACTTTGTTGCCACCACGATGAACATACCGGCAGCCAACTTCTTAAGTTCTAATTTTATGCTTATAGATCCTAATAACCCTAATAATCCAAATAATATATTACAGCATCTAACAGGCACGCAATATTCCCAGATACTTAACGAAGGCACTATCACCGCAACCGGCTCTGTGGCCTTAGTAGCTTCAGCTGTTGAGAATAGGGGCATTATAATGGCGAGTGCGGGCAGAGTGACTCTTGCCTCAGGCGATAAGGCCACTGTAAGCTTTGACCAAAGAGGCCTGATACAGGTAGAAGTCAATGATAAGACCACAGGTTATGTAGCTGATCTTGTGACAGGCAAGAATGTTACTGATGCCGTGAAGAATGCCTCCGACCACTCTATCACGGCCCACCAGGTCATTATGACCGCCAAGACAGCTTCAGGCATATTCACCAATGCCGTTAACCAGGAAGGCATAGTAAAGGCCACAAAGCTTGAGAATGTGAACGGAGTTATTAGCATAGTGGCCGATAATAACATACAGGTCTCCGGCACTATGGAGGCCCCAGGCGGGACCATTAATGTCGAGTCAGATACCAATGTAAACGTAAAGAACACTCTTACGCTTGTAGGGGATACTACTATAAAGGCCGGACAGAGTATAAACGTAGAAGCCGACATAAAGAGTAGCTCTGGATCCCTTACCCTTCAAGCCATTAATATAATATGCTCTAATAACGCCATTATATCAGCCGATTCACTAAATATTACAGGCACAACTATAAACAATATTATTACAGATACACCCACGCTATCTATTTACCAGCCAGGCCCGATAATAACCATATCAAGTTCATATCAAAGCCCAATCGGCGACCAGTTTACGACCCTGGAAGGGGATAATTTAAAAGCAACATACTTAAAAACAGCCGATGTGACATTAAAAGGCGATGACCTGGTAACTACCACTAGCGCTATCGCAATAAGTGCCAATACTTTCAGGGTAATAGGTGAGAGGTTCGGAAGTTATATGAACCCTCTAAACATAGATACTGCCAATCTGATAATACAGAGAACCACAGGCGACATAGATATAGCTACGTCCACAGGTATAGGAACAAGCATATTGATAACAGGCCCGCCCGATGGCGGCTTCGGCTATATACTCTACAACCACGATACAAAACTCACTTTAACAGCTGATCATATCAATCTCGTAGGAGAAGGATCAATATATCTCTACGGCGATATAACATTCTCAAGCCTATACTGTACTATTCCGGGTAAGACCATATATTTTGAAGCAGGGCACACCTATACTATTACCGGCGTATTCCATTTTAGCGGCAGACTCGAAGATGACGGGACGATAACTTACGTCGATCTTAAGTCTTCAGAAAAAGGGGTCCAGTGGTTCATAAATCCCCAGGGCAACAATGAATTGGCGTACGTACGAGCCGAAGATTCTTATAATCTCGATCCACGGCTCATTTTAGGTACTTCCCTTGACCATGATACCAATAGCTATAATTGGGATGCCCCTCGTTATTGGTTAGGAACTTCTGCTACGCCGACATTGTGGAGTGATACCCGTAACTGGTCTGCTACTGACGGAGGAGCTGGCAGTGCAGGCGTGCCTACCAGCGTTGATGACGTATATTTCACATCAACCAGCGATAACGCATGTTCAATTGATACTGCTGCTTCTTGCTTATCATTTACCATTCAATCCGGGCATACCACAGCGGTTACAATAACATCGGGATCGCTTACCGTAGCAACCGATGTTACTTTAACGGGTTCTGGAGCGCTTACTCCAGGGTCCTACACCATTACTGTAGGACGCAGCTGGATAAATAACGGAGGAACCTTCACTGCGGGGACTAGCACGGTTACTTTTAACACCACAAACAGCTCTAATATTACAGGAACCGCAAATACCGCCTTCTATACCTTAAACCTGGGGACAACTATTACAACCGGACAGAATAAAGTTATATATATCGGCAATTCCACAACCAGCGCATCTTTGACAATCACAGCCACTACATTAAATATAGGATCAACAGGGTTTACCACGGTAAATTTAGGAAGTTATAATGGCACACCGAACACGGCAGTCCAGACGCTGACGGTAACGGGCAATCTGACCCTTAACACCGGCTACGGCAACCTCGTCTCCACAGGGTCAACATACGCACATGCTATCAATGTGGGCGGCAACTGGATAAATAATAGCATGGCCGGCTTCACTGCTGGCATATCCGCGGTTACCTTTACAACAACCGGCACCTCTTACATTACAGGGACCTTTGGCACCACATTCTACACCCTGAATTTAGGAACAACCCTTACAGCCGGACAGAGCAGCACAATAGATATAGGACATACCGCGGCCGCCGCAGCCTTGACCACCGTAGCCACTACACTGAATATCGGCTCGACCTCCCAGACAACAGGTATCACCACGGTAAATTTAGGCATCGGTAGCTCTGGGACTAACACAGTCGCCCAAATGCTTGTAGCAACAGGCAACCTGACCATTAACGCAGGAACGACCGGCGGCGGACAGCTTGTCTCCGTAGGGACAACGTATGCTCATACCATCAATGTAAGCGGCAACTGGATAAATAACAGCCCAGTAGCAAGTAGCTTTAACTGCGGCCATTCCGTAGTCACATTCAACGGAACAACCAATCAATCCATTACCGCGGGCACAAGCCACTTCTACGATGTGACGCTGAACGGCGCATCGACGCGGGTGACGCTCCTATCAGCCGTCACCGTAGATCACAACCTTACCATAACAAACGGTACGCTCGATAAGAACGGCCAGACCCTTACAGTAACCGGCACATTCACCTATTCATACAAGCTGCAGGAATCCGCTGCCGATATGATATATTTCACGAATTATCTCACCATTAACCGTAATTCGACATTTACAGCTCCTGCAGATTTCAGCGTGACCAGTCTCACTATTACAACCGGCACGCTGGATGCCAACGGCAAGAATATAACCCTTTCCAGTACCTGGACAAATAATGGCACCTTCATCCACAGTAACGGCACGGTTACTATTGGCGGCACCGGCGTCGGTCAGATTACCGGAACCGTGAATACCACCTTCTATATCTTAAACCTGGGAACGACTCTTACCGCTGGACAAAGTAAAACGATATATATCAGAAATACCACGCTTAGCGCCTCTTTAACCATCACAGCCACTACGCTGAATATCGGTTCGACCTCCCAGACAACAGGGATCACCACGGTGGTTTTAGGACAGGCGAGCACGGCTGTCCAGACACTGACGGTAACAGGCGATCTGACCATTAACGCAGGAACGACCGGCGGCGGCAAACTCTCCTCCTACGGGACAACGTATGCTCATGTCATCAATGTGGGCGGTAACTGGATAAATAACAGCCCAGTCGCCAATAGCTTCACCTGCGGCATATCAGTCGTCACATTCAACGGAACAGCCAAGCAATCCATTACCGCGGGCACAAGCCCCTTTTACGACGTGGTGATGAACGGCACATCAACGCTTGTTAACCTCTCATCAGCCGTTACCGTAAACCATAACCTTACCATAACAAACGGTACGCTCGATAAGAACGGCCAGACCCTTACAGTAACCGGCACGTTCAGCTATTCATACAAGCTGCAGGAATCCGCTGCCGATATGATATATTTCACGAATTATCTTACCATTAACCGTAATTCGACATTTACAACTCCTGCAGATTTCATCACAATTGGTCTTACTATTACAACCGGCACACTGGATGCCAATGGCAAGAATATAACAATTTCCGGCAACTGGACGAATAGCGGCACATTCACGCACAATAACGGCACGGTCACCTTTGATGGCACCACCGCCATAAGCGGTTCAAGCACCAATTCTTTCTATAACGTTACTATTAATTCTACCAAATCCTTAACCGCTCCTTCAGGCAATATAAATGTTGCGGGCAACTGGATAAATAACGGCACATTCACACATAGTAACGGCACAGTCACCTTTAACGGCACCGGCACCTCTTACATTACAGGAACTGCAGATACCACCTTCTATACCTTGAACTTAGGCACGACCCTCGGTGCGGCACAAAGCAGTACGATAAATATCGGCAATTCCACTGCAGACTCATCGCTGACTATCACAGCCACTACGCTGAATATCGGCTCTACCTCCCAGACGTCAGGGGTCACTACGGTAAATTTAGGAACGTACTCCGGCGGGACTAACACGATTCCCCAGACGCTGACAGTGACAGGCGACCTGACCATTAATATAGGGTCAACCGGCGGCGGCAAACTCGTCTCCACAGGGTCAACATACGCACATGCTATCAATGTGGGCGGCAACTGGACGAATAATAACACCAATAGCGGTCAGGGCTTTAACGCCGGGATCAGCACGGTTACCTTTAACGCAATCTCTATAGGCAAAACCATTAGTACGGGCGGTTCAAGTTTCTATAATGTTGTTTTTGACGGAGTGGGCGGAGCCTGGTCGGTTTCCACCGCAAATATGACGGTAAATAACATCGTCATCGCAAACGGCATGTTGACCGCCCCAAGCAACACTCTCTATGTAAGCGGCAACTGGCTGCAAACCGGCGGTACCTTTACGCATAACTCGGGAACAGTGGATTTTAACGGCGAAGGCACGCAGGATCTCTCAATAGGCAGCAGCCCATTCTATAACCTGACGCATTCAGGAAGCAGTACCCTATATGTCTGGTCATACAGGAAATCTATGACCATAAATCATACTTTAGTATCAGGCGATCTGACCGATTTTCCCGTGCTTCTTCTGATCAGCAATGACGCAGACCTGTTCGCGCATGCCCAATCTTTGGGCCAGGACCTTGTTTTCATGGATTCAAACGGCAACAGGTTGTCCTATCAAATAGAATATTATTCAAGAGGCGCAACGTCAGATACAGCCTATATCTGGGTAAAATTATTTCATATTTCATCCACATCAGATACCACTTTCTACATGAACTATGGTAACTCTAATTGCACGAGTCAGGCAGACCCGACAAGCGTGTGGACTAATGGATATCTCGCGGTGTGGCATCTTGCGAATAGTAGTGGAAACCTCAATACCTTAGATTCGACATGGAATGGCTACGACGGGACTAATACTGATACGTCAGTTGTTGTGGGGAAGATTGACGGGGCGGGTGGTTTTAATGGGAGCACTTCTTCTATAGACAATGGCTTTATAGCTTTATCCGGTTCAAGCCTGACCTTTCAGGCATGGATCAATATCGCTTCGTTCCAGGAAAACTACCCTTATATTTCTACAGTACTGGGACAAGAGGATGGGGATACGAACACCGCTTTATTCAGGATGGGGGATGCCGCGCTCGCTAGTAATCAACTCCAATTCGTTCTTTCCGATGGCAATTCCCAGATAAAACTGGACAGCACTACCGGCCTTAACACAAACGCATGGTATTTAGTTACCGCCACATATGACGGTTCTTCTATGAAAATATACGTTAATAATAATACGCCGGATGTTTCTCAGGCAATGTCCGGCAACTTTTCGTCAGACGGGGAGTTTTATATTGCGCAAAGTTCAGCAGGTCGCTTACTGAATGGGATGATGGATGAGGCAACGGTTTCGACGGTTGCCCGTTCAGCAGGCTGGATCGCCACCCAATACAATAACCAGAATGATCCATCTTCTTTTGTCAGTTTCGGCACGCAGACTTCCAATGGTTTAACGGTGCAGGGCAATCTTAGCCAGTCAGGTTCAGGTAAAATATCGGGCGGAACAAATAGTATTGCGGTGACCGGGAATGTTAATATATCCAACGGAGAATTCGTTTCAACAACCGGCAATTTATCAGTTAACGGCAACTGGACGAATAACGGCACATTCACACATAGTAACGGCACAGTCACCTTTAACGGCACCACCACCATAAGCGGTTCAAGCACCAATTCTTTCTATAACGTTACTATTAATTCTACCAAATCCTTAACCGCTCCTTCAGGCAATATAAATGTTGCGGGCAACTGGACGAATAACGGCACATTCACACATAGTAACGGCACAGTCACCTTTAACGGCACCGACACCTCATATATTACAGGAACTTCTGATACCGAGTTCAATATATTGAATCTCGGCACGACCCTCGGTGCAGGACAGAGCAAGATAATAAATATAGGGCACTCCGATGCAGGCTCAATGCTGACCATAACCGTTGCTACGCTGAACATAGGTTCGACTACCCAGACTACAGGGACAACTACGGTAAACTTAGGTAACAATGGGACCCAGGATAACATTACCGGCCAGTATTTGCTGATTAATGGCGACTTGACTATAAATAAGGGAACGACAGGCGGCGGAGTCTTCGTTTCAGTATCGAATCTTGGCAATGAAATAGACATCCTTGGCAACTGGACAAATAACGGGACATTTACGCCGGGTCACAGCATCGTCTATTTCGATAATGGCGCAATATACGGCTCCGCTACGCACCAATTCTATAACATCTCGTTTAGTGCACTAGTGGCTCCCTCGTCCATGAGCGTATCCGGCAACTGGCGCAATGATGGCACATTTACTCATAGTAATGGTATCGTGATATTTAACGGTAACACGACTATATCCGGCGCAACAACCACAACATTCTATAATATTACAATAACAGGCACTCTTACAGGCAGGAGTTCTGGCATTAATATTGAACACAATTGGACTAATAACGGCACATTCACGCACAATAACGGCACGGTTAATTTTAATGGAACATCGACTTCTAACATTACGGGTACTGCTAATACCAGCTTCTATACCCTCAATTTAGGTGCTAGCCTCGGCCTCGGACAGACCAAAATAGTAAATATCGGCCATTCTGCAGCCGGCTCATCTTTGGAGATCGACGCCTACCTTCTTTTTATTGGCCAGGGTGCGCCATTCACGGGGACTGTCACGGTAAATCTGGGGAATAACGGCTCCCAGGATAATACCGCTGCCCAGACATTGTCCATCACAAATCTGTTTCTTTATTCGCCAAGCAGTCTCGTTTCCAGATCGACGGTTAACCACGCGATCAATATCAGCAGTGGGGATCTGGGTTCAACTTTTAGCGCAGGGAGGAGTACGGTTACCCTTAATGGAACCGCGATGCAGACCGAGACTAACGTCTCGTTCTACAATCTGCGTATCTCTAATACGAGCGTCTCGGGAGTGCGGGGAAGCGGCACGATAACCATTCTTTCAGGCGGGACACTGACGGTTGATTCCGGGAAATTATTTGACCTCGCCGCGAATAACGCTACGTTAAGCGTGTCGGGCTCGATCAGCAATTCCGGCATTATCAAAATAGGCACCGCCACTCCTACAATACCCAATTCAACAGTCGGTAACTTTAATTACGTAAGTAACAGCGCTACGGTGCAGCAAGCCACATATGGCGATCTCAATTTATCCGGCACTGGTGTTTACACCGCAGCTGCAGGCACTATTACTGTAGGATCAGGCAATACGCTGACGATAGCCTCTGGTGCAACGCTTGACTTGAGCGCCAATAATACAATCTTGAGCGCCGGTTCAGCCACAATATCTAACTCAGGCATTATCAAGGTCGGCACAGGCACGCTTACTATCCCGAATTCTACCGTCGGCAGCTTTACATTTGTAAATACGAATACTATCCCACAAGCGACATATGCAGCGCTTGTAATAGATGCCTCCGGCAAGACCTTGACGGCCAGTGCGTTCAGCGCCAATTCCATTAACCATACTGCGGGTACGCTTTCCAGCACCGGCAATCTTACGATAAATTCAACAGGAACGCCCGGAGCGTTTATATTTAATACATTGACGGGTCCCGCATTCCAAGGAACTGCCTATGCTCTTTCAATAGGCGCTTCTACCAGGCCTGCCTCAGTCACGCTAAACGGGGCGGTCAGCAACTTCCTTAATGCAGTTAATGTATATGCCACCGGCAATGTTACACAAAACTCAACTATTTCCGGCGGCGGCGCAGTCGGTTTGACCGTCACCCTTTCGTCTACCGTAAGCGGCAATGTTAATATAAATTCGAGTATCGCTGTAAACTCTAGTGGCAGCGGTAGTACTGTTACTATCTCCGCAGCAAGCGGAACCGTTACTATTACTTCAAGCGGCAGTATCAGCATTGGCCACGGCAACGGTAACGATTTGATCAGTATTTCTGCCTCCGGCGATATTAGCCAGAATGGCAGCATTTCTTTAATCGGCAGTGGAGCCCCCGGTAGCGAGAGTATTACCATATCATCAAGTGGTGGAAATATTACCCAGAACGCCAATATATCTTGCAATACCAGCACCACGAACACCGTTACAATAACCGCAACCAATGGTCATATTTACGGGAATAATTCCAGTACAATAACCGCAACCCCCACCGGCACGATTACTCTTTCGGCCGGCTCAGGTAAAGACATCGGTAAGGCAGGCGGGCAGAACCTACTTGTTAATGCTGCTACGCTTACTGCCATATCCGGCAACCATCCGAATATCTGTATTACTAATGCCGGCAGCGCTTCTCTAAGCGTAGGCACGATGAGTAATACAACTACCACTACTATTGACTATAACAAGGCCCTTACATTAGGCTCTATCACCGTAACAGGCGCATCTCTTACAGTTGGTGGCACATATCAGCCTACATCACTAAACACAAGCGGTGCCTCAGCTACAACCATAACAATGACCACCATAGGCGCATTAACAGCAACAGGCACCTTGACCTCAACAACGGGCGATATCTCCTTAACAAGCGAAGGCGCATCTACTTTACAAGCGGTTACCTCTGCAGGAGCATTGACGCTTTCAAAGTATGCTACTGCCGCCACATACACGGTAGCCGTATACACAATAAGCTCAACAGGCACTCTTACCATAAGTTCGGGCGCAACGCTTACTTGCAGCGGCGCTACCGCTATTCATGTCGGAGGCAACTGGGTTAATTCAGGCACATTTAACCGCAGCACTTCCACGGTTACCTTTAATGGCGCTACCGCACATACTATTAGCCCGGGCTCATCAAGTTTCTATAATATCATCTTCAATAACGCGTCCGGAAGCTGGACAATGAATAGCAATCTCACGGCAACCAATGACATCACTATTACGAACGGCGGCCTCATCCTTGGCGATTATGGTGTGTTCGTCGGCCATGTCCTGAGCATCGATATTTCCGGCAGCGGCTCAGCGACCTGGAACGAGAACCAGAGAAAGACCTTCTATGATACCGGCAATTCGAAATACTGGGCCTTCTATTATACGGGCTCCGGCGTGCAGTATGCCTATTCCACCGACACTTCGACGTGGACGACAGTATCGACGTTGGGCGGTTCCTTCACCACGCCAACATTCACGGTAGCTTATGGCGCAGGATACGCGGTCGTGGCGACCGTGAACGGTTACAATATAGTGTTAAATAAAGGGGCAGTCAGTGCGACCAGTATCGGATTCGGCAGCGAAGTGACAGTATTCAGCGGCACGTCGGACGGCGACTATTACTCAAAGCCCACATTGGCTATAGGCACGGATAATTATGTATGGGCGGCCGCCAGCCACTATGTGCAGGGAACTTATTATCAGGTAAACGTAAAGAAATCGACTAACGTAGTGAGCGGCGATATCTCCGCCTGGCCGACAACTGCCGTGAAGGTGGGAGAGAGCTCTCAGACTTTGAGCGACATAGTGCTCCTGCCGGGCGCTTCCGGGACGATGAATATCTTAGCTTCCGGGATATCTAATAACATTACCCATTATTATTATAACGGCACTAACTGGACCGAGCCGAATGACGGCGGAGACTATGCCTGGTTCGCGTTCCCGTACGTCGATCTGAATGGAGCGGTATACGCGATGATCATATGGAACGGGAACCTATATGTCGGCGGAGATTTTACAACGGCCGGCGGCAGCGCCATCAATCATATTGCTGAATGGAATGGTTCCGCCTGGGTTGATCTTGCCGGCGGCGTTAACGGTTCGGTTAGAGCTCTGACGACAAGCAGCGCCTATGGAGGTAACTACCTTTTTGTGGGAGGTCTCTTCACCACGGCTGGAAGCGGCCAGACCGACGTTAATTACATCGCGATGTGGAATGGCACGAGCTGGTACGCATTAGGCGGCGCCGGAAATGAGGGCACAAACGGCCCTGTGTATGCATTGGCGACGAGCATCACTTATTATGATATCTATGTCGGCGGCGCATTCACTACTGCCGGCGGTAATAATTTTAACTATGTAGCCACCTACAATTACGACGGAGGTGGTTGGTCTGCAACTGGGGCTTATGGCAGCGTAAATGGAACCGTGCGCGCTTTGAAAGTAACAGCAGGAAGCTCCTATGGCCAAGAAGCTCTTTTTGCAGGCGGTGATTTTACGATAGCTTACGGCTATCATGGTGAGCAGATTGCCGCAAATAGAATAGCTGTATCAGATAATGCAGGTAGTGGTAGCAACTACTGGGACCCTGTTGGCGACGGCTTTAACGGAACTGTCTATGCGATCGATGGCACGGACACCAGCAATGTCTACGCCGGAGGAGATTTTACCAATGCGGGCAGCAGCTCTGTCAACTACATTGCAAAGTGGGATGGCAACTCCTGGTCAGCGCTTGGGTTAGGAATGAATGGTGCGGTCAGAGCCATCCTTTATGATTCCGGCAGCGACTACCTCTTCGTCGGAGGAGACTTCACCACTGCGGACAATAATTCTGCCAACCATATTGCCCTGCGGCATAACGACACATGGTCTGCGCTTGATACGGGTATGAATGCTTCAGTCAGAGCTATCGCACGTGATGTCAATAACTACGTCTGTGCCGGAGGAGATTTTACACAGTCATCCGGCGTCAATACGAGTTACCTGTCCATATACAGCGGCGGTATCACATGGAGCCCGATAACGCCGGCTTCCGGCGCGATCGGCACGAACGGTCTTGTATACGCAATGGCGGTATTGGGCACAGATATCTACGTAGGCGGCAACTTTACAACGGCAGGCGGCCTTACGGTGAACCGCATCGCCAAATACACGCCTTCTACAGGCACGTGGGCGGCCCTCATCGATAACGGGCATAACGGTCTTAATAGTCTCGTCAAGGCATTGGTCGTGATCGACGGCAAGCTTTATATAGGCGGCGGCTTCAGTGCGACGTCCGATAACGCGATAACATTGAACCGCTTTGCTATGTGGGACGGCTCGTGGCATGCGTTTGTCTATAGCGGTAACACAGGGGTCAACAGTTACGTAAATACGATGGCGACAGACGGCACCGACCTCTATGTCGGCGGTTATTTTACCGATGCCGGAGGCATTGCGGCCGCGGACCGCATAGCGAAATGGACCGTTTCGACTTCAACCTGGAGCGCGCTTGGCAACGGATTGAATAATTATGTAAACACGATCGTCCTTTCCGGCTCTGATGTCTATGTGGGAGGCGGTTTTACCAAGACCGGCGACAACGTTACGACCCTTAACTATATTGCGAAATACAATGGCTCTTGGAATGCGCTTACGTATAATGGTAATACGGGAGTGAATAGCGTCGTTAATGCCATAGCGGTTGTGGATGCAACACACGTCTACGTCGGCGGGTTCTTTACCCTGGCCGGCGGCGTTACCAATCCAAATTATATAGCCAAGTGGAACGGTTCCAGCTGGAGCGCGCTTGGCACAGGAATGAATAATTCAGTCCGCACCCTGGTGATACTTAATTCAATAATCTATGTAGGCGGAGATTTCACGACCGCCAACGGCGTTACGGTCAATCGCGCCGCTAAATATGATCCCTCCAACAGCACGTTCTACGCATTAAATGCCGGCAACGACGTTGGCTTCTCGAGCGGCGGCGTTTATACTCTGCTGGTCAACGGCAATGACATTTACGCTGGCGGAAACTTCATCGACGTAAAAGGAATATCGTCAGGCTATATAGCGAAGTACATTCCGACCGGAGCGGTTGATGTTGGATCCAATGTCCCCATCTCAGCCGTCATGGATTCTAATCACAATGTCAATCTTATCTACACCAACACGAGTAATCAGCTGATGTACAGACAATTCAACGCCGCGCTCTCCTCTTGGAGCTCTGCAGTAACCCTTTACGCGGGCATAGTGACCGGCAACCCGACGCTTTCGATCAATAACGCTGGCAACACGCTGTACGCGTTCTGGGATACCTCAAGTTCCATCTACGGGATGAACGGCACAGTCGGTAGCGGAACTCCCACGTGGGGATCGTCCAGCGTCCGCCGCGGCATCCTGACGAATTAATTAAATAGGGACACATCCCATTTTTTTACCGAAGAGACTGATAAAAAAATAGGATGTGTCCCTATTTTTTTATATTTTTTAAAAAAATTGCAATAAAATTGTCGTTTTTTGCATCTTATATAGTGAGGGAAGATTCAGGTCTTAAGGCAAAGGATGCGCCGATTGTGCTTAAAAATAGAGGCGGCAGAATGAATAGGAGATGCTATGCCACGGATAGCCAGAATCATAGCCGTAGACTACCCGCATCATGTAGTCCAGAGAGGGAATAACAGACAGCCCATATATTTTGATGGCTCGGATAGGCGGATATATTTAGATCTGTTGAAAAAATATTCCACTGAATGCGATTGTCGCGTAAGCAGCTATTGCCTTATGAATAACCATGCGCACTTGTTGCTAACGCCGTTAATCGCAACTGCCTTGTCGAAGATGATGCAAAAATTAAGCCTGACATACACGCAGCATATAAACAAGAAATACGACCGGACCGGCAGGCTTTGGGAGTCCAGATTTTACGCGTCTGTGATAGAAAGAGACTCGCACCTTTGGACGGTTTGCAAATATATAGAAAGAAATCCCGTTCGGGCAGAAATCGCCGACAGTCCGGAATGTTATGAATGGTCAAGTGCGAGAACGCATATCGCCGGCACAGGAAAAAGTCCTTTAATAACGCCTATATGGTATAATGAAAAAGAAAGAAAAAATTATATTGCGTTTCTGAATCTGCCGGAGGCGGACGAGGAGAAAAGGCGCATAAGAAGCGCGCTCTATACGGGAAGACCGACAGGAACCGAAAAATTCATTCGGCAAATAGCGGAGGAACTCGGGATAGAGTTTTCATTGCGTCCAAAAGGAAGACCGAAAAAATAGGATGCGTCCCTATTTTACCACTATGCCATTCGAGGGCAAGAGCATGCTGCCGACCATTCGTGTCGGCGCGCGGCTTCTTGTAGAAGAAGTTTCGCCCGATGCGATCCATGCCGGTGACATAATCATATATCAAAAAATATGGAAAATAGGATGTGTCCCTATTTTTCCTAAGAGGGCCGTGACCCACCGCGTAATCGGGATAGAGGGCCCGAAACAGGAGAGGATTTTTCTCACCAAAGGCGATAATCAATTTTACATCGACGCGGACCGCATCGCCCAGTCAGATGTCATTGGCCGGGTTGTCCTGAAAGAGAGCCGGTTTGCCGCGCTATTCTACGTTAGGCTCGCCAACGCCGTTATCGCGATGCGGCGTTCGGCCAAAGAGATGCCGTCCTTCGTTCGAGCGCCGTTAAAACCGCTTGTCTGCTCGTTTTTCTTTATTTTAAAAGCGGTAACGCGTATAATACCAAGATAGACCCGATATAATTATGGACAAATTCGCTCTTCGCACCGTATATCTATATTTTAAATACTGCAACCTGAAGTGCAGGCACTGCTGGATAAACCCTCCTTACGCGGATAGTCGGGGCTTAAGAGAAGATGAGGCGCCGCTCGATGATATAATCTCCTGCCTTGAAGAGTGTCGCGAGCTCGGAATGAGATCGGTCAAGCTGACGGGCGGCGAGCCGTTCACAAGGAATGACATATTCGGCCTCCTGGAATACGTCCGCGAAAAATCGATAAGGCTCAGTATGGAAACGAACGCCGTCTTCATAAGAGAGAAAGAGGCGAAGGCCTTAAGGCAGGCGCAAGCAACGCTTATCGCAGTATCTCTGGATGGGCCGAACGCCGGAATTCACGAAGCCTTGAGGGGCGTAAAAGGTTCTTTTGACGACGCCCTCAAGGGGATCGCCGCGCTAAAAAAAGAAGGCCTCAGCATACAGGTAATAACGTCTCTTTGGAGAGGGAATAAAGATAATATAAAATCTACAATAAAGTTATCGCGGTCTCTCGGCGCTTCCTCTGTTAAAATAAATCTGATTCAGGGCATGTGCCGCGCCGATCTCATGCAGGAACGGCAAGAGACATTGACTGTTAAAGAGACGATAGATTTTTATAACGAGCTTAATGAAGAGATGAATGTCCTGTCCCCGATAAGGGTGATATTCGATATACCTCCTGCTTTTAAACAGGTTAAGAATATGCGCATAGAGAGCATCAGCACTTGCAGTATATTCAACATATTGGGCATTTTGGGCGACGGCGCGATCTCCATATGCGGCATAGGATCGAATGTCGACAGGCTGGTCCTGGGCAGGATAGGTAAGGACAGGATAAAGGACATCTGGAGCGATCATCCCGTTTTGCGAGAGATCAGGGAAAATATTCCGGCCAGGATGTCCGGGATATGCGGCCGCTGTATGTTGAGATATTATTGCCTGGGTAAGTGCAGGGCGGAGGCGTATTACTCGAAAGGCTCTGTGTCGGCGCCGCTCTCGTTCTGTCAGGCCGCGTATGAGGAAGGCCTCTTCCCGGGATCGAGAATTATATGAAAAATGGGATGTGTCCCTATTTTTCAGGGGGCTAAACTTATATGCGTAAAATAGAGCGATCAAAAGATGTGCTGACGGCGGATTTCCCGCCCAATAAAGTAGTATTTAATACGACCACCCATAAATCATATGTATTGAACGATACCGCTTCCGCGGTCTGGGATTTTTGCAAGGGCCGGAAGAGCATAGATGATATAATACGGCATCTGGTGAGGGAGTACGGCATAGGAATGCCGGTTGCGAAGAACGACGCGGCCAGATTCGTGAAAGACCTTGAAAAAAGAAAACTTATAAAAGTTCGGAGTATATGAAAATCATCAACTACAAACGCAAGCCGGATATAGTCTTCAGGGAAGAAGAAGAGATAGGCCTTCTTTTCGATCCCGACACGGGGAAGATCAACATCCTTAATGAAACCGGGAAATTCATCTGGTCCCGCCTGGACGGAAAAAATATGGCGCGCGGGATAATCGAAGAGATGTCGCGAGATTTCGAGATCGTGGACGAAAAAACGGCCCGGAAAGATTATGACACATTTGTGGACTCGCTGGGGAAGATGGGTTTCCTGGAAAATTATTCCTCTATTACTGATCTTCCTCTCTCCGTATGCCTCGGCATTACATCAAAATGTAATCTGAACTGCAGGCATTGCATAAACCGCGCCTCGGGCTCTTCCCAGTCCCGGCCGGAGCCCGTCATGACGTACGAGAAGATCGTGGACGTTATAGACGCGATGGGCGAAGGCGGGACAAAGGCTATAAATATTTTTGGGGGCGAGCCGCTATGCCATCCGGACTTCAGGCGCATAATAGAGCGGATAAATAAATATCCGATCAGCATCTCTCTCAATACGAACGGCACTCTTATAGATGTCGAAATGGCGCGGTGGCTCAAGGCCCACAAGATCACGAGCACCGTAGTGAGTTTTGACGGTTCGACGCCGGAGATCATGGAGCGGATGCGGGGCGCCGGGACATTCGAGAGATGCATAAAAGGCATCCGCGCGCTAAGAAACGAGGGGTTATCCGTCCTTCTTTCGGTTACGCTTACCAAGCTCAACTATAAAGATGTCCGGGATATGGTGGTCGCCGGGAAAAAACTGGACGCAGCCGCCATACGATTCAACCACGTATTTTTTGGGGGGAACGCCGCGTGTTTTGTAGAAGAGCTTTACCTGTCGCCCGATGAAGAAAGAGAGGCGATAGAGGCGGTCTGGCAGGCCAGCCAAGAATTTGAGGGTTTCATATATCCGGACAGCTCGTATCTCTGCCAGAAGAAAAAACTCGATAAGGTCAAGGACCACAAACCTTCCAATGACAAGATAATCGTCGGGCCTTGCGGGGCCGCGGGCTCGAAATGCGCAGTGCGGCCGGACGGGTGGGTCACGCCCTGTGAAATAATGTGGGACGTGAAGTGCGGGAATCTGAAAGAGAAGAGCCTGGCCGATATATGGCAAAATTCGGAAACGATGAATTCTTTCCGCAAACCGATGGAAGTGGACCTGGACGAAATACCGGAATGTAAAGGGTGCGTCTATCAGTATCTGTGTTTTTTGGGCCATCGCTGTTACCCCTATTATAATCCCGGTGGAATAAAAAATCGCGACATATACTGCTGGAAAAAGAAAAATATCTCCCGTTAGAGGGATTGACAATAACCGATTTAGAAGGTAAAATATATGAGTATGAAGAAGAAATATGTCCCTCCTCTTGTAACCGATCCTGAATCGGGAAAGCCCGGTTTTACGCCGATGGGCGCAACGGGCTGCAGCTCCGGCGATATCGGCTCTGCCTGCTCCAACGGCACCGAGCCGCAGGGCGGTCCGGCAAAATGTCAGCAAGGCAATCAACCTCAGACCCTGAATTGCAATAACGGCACTACCGCTCTCGAAAGCTGCCTGAACGGCACAGACGCCGTTATAAACTGCGACATTGGCTCTAGTTTTCCCGGCGATTGCACCAGGGGCTCAACCCCATTAGGTCCTATGTGCGGAAGCGGCTCCAGCGCTTCAAAATGCTCAAGCGGCTCGGGCGGCGGTGCGTAATAGCAGGCTCGCCTCATATCTATACTCCCAGATGCTGGCGCTGAACAACGGAATGCTGCTGCACGCCTCAGCCGTCGTTAAAGGCGGAAAGACGTTCCTTTTTTTGGGCGTATCCGGCGCCGGCAAATCCACGATAGCGGCCCTTTCCAGAAAATACACGGTTTTAGGCGACGATATCATCGCGATAAGAAAATGCGGCAGGCATTATTACGCTTTTCAAACCCCGTGGAGACAGCAGCCTTTTATAAAATTGAAGCGCGGCCTGAAAGGAAAGGCCGCCGCGATATTTTTCATCAAAAAATCTAACCGCGTCTCGTTCAGATATCTACCGCCTGAAAAAGCCCTGGCTAATATTTTGTCGAACCACATCCACTTTCTCGCGGCCACGGGGGACGAGCCTCTTAAGAAAATATTTTCCACGGCCTGCGATCTTGTAAAAAATATCCCGGCGTATGAAATGGAATTCGTTAAGGAAAGAAGCTTCTGGCCCGGGTTGGAGGAGAAGATAAGTGCCGCGCGTCGATAAGATAAAAATTTTTTTAAGGTTTAACTCTTACCTCATCCGCTACTGGAAGGCCGGCTCGGCGCTGCTGTTATGCGGCGTCGTTTCCATAATATTTTCTCTCTTCGGGCCGTATATAGGGAAATTGATCCTCGATAACGGCATCCTTGGCAGGGATATGAGATCATTTTTCATATACACGCTGATAGGCGGCGTAATTTATCTCTTACGGCAGGTTTCTGACAGGGGGGCCTCGGTCCTTAAAAATTCCACGACGCGAAAGATAAAGGTCGATCTCGCGAGGAGCGTATTCAGGAAGACACAAAAACTTTCGCTCGAATCGTTTCGCGACAAGTCTATCGGCGGGTATGCCTCGCGGCTGAATGCGGATATCACCGTCTGTTCCGGCGTTATAGCCTCGACAGCCCCCGAGCTTATCAAAGCAGTCCTCCGGTTGATACTCATCACGCTCATCATTGCGTTCATAAATGTCAAGATATTGATCCTTATACTGTGCTATCAAGTTATAGTCATAGCCCAGGCGCGATTTTTCGCCAGACGACAGGAGGCATTAGCCAGGGCGTTTTATAAGAAGGGTTGGGATATGTCCAGGGCTCTGACCCAGATCTTTTCGCAAATTTACGTTATAAAGGCCTCCGGCACCATGGCCGCCGTCGTGCGGAAATATTTCCATATATTTTTCGATTCGATACGTTCGGAAGCCGCGACCACGAAACTCGATTCTATTTCGGACGCGCTGTCAGAAATATCCGGAAAACTATTTTTCGGAACGGTAGGCCTCGTCGGAACCTTACTGGTCATAAAAGGGCAGATGACTCTCGGCTCTCTCGGCGCTATCTTGGCCTACATGTCCCAGGGCACGGCAGCCTATACGGCGCTTGTGACGGTCTTCGAGCGGATCGTCCTGAACCGTTTATCATTGGAGCGCATGGCGGAGGTTTTGGATGCGCCGGTATATGTAAAAGAAAGATCCGGCGCGCCCTATGTAAAATTCTCGCGCCCAGGAATAAATTTTAAAAACGTCTCTTTCGGGTACAGAGGAGGCAATGATCTCGTCCTCGACAGGATCAATTTTACCGTAATGCCCGGATCGAAAGCGGCGCTCGTAGGCGCGTCCGGGAGTGGCAAGACTACGATAGCGAACCTGATCTTGAGGCTGTATGATGTAAATAGCGGCGGAATATTTCTGGACGGCTGCGACGTGAGAGAGATGTCGTTGAAATCGATCTACAGCCAGACGGGGCTCGTCCCTCAGGCACCGTCCCTATGGAGCGGCAGCATCGCCCAGGCCATGGCATGGGGCGGGCGCTCGATAGACGCTTCCGAAGTCCGGCGCGCGGCGCGATTGGCCGAGATCGATTCTTTCATCGAGGGCCTTCCCGACGGGTATAACACCATACTGGAAGACATGGTGTCGGTGATCTCGCAGGGCCAACGGCAGAGGATGGCGATCGCCGCCGCGCTCGCGAAGAAGCCGAAGATACTGATAATGGACGAGGCCTGCTCGTCGCTCGATTCAGGATTAGAGGAAAGAATAGTCGATAACATAATAGGCGCCTATCCCGGGTCGACACTTGTCATGATCTCTCACAGGCTCTCTTCCGCCAGGAAGATGGATACGGTCTATTTCCTTAAAAGTCCGTCCAAGATGGATGCAGGCACAGCAAAGGCATTCGCCGAGAGCGATATAAAATACAATGAATTATTCGCGGGCCAGATCAACGGTATTGGATAAACGCACGGAAAGGCTCCTCGCCGCCTCCTTAAAAAAGGACGCTGCCACGCATGAAGAGGCGCTCCTCGGCCTCATAAAAGAAGGCGCCGATCTCGAGACTATCGCAAGGACGGCGCGCGAAAGAGGAGTATCTTCGCTCGTATACCGCGCTCTTCGGTTTTACGTTCCCGTAGACAAAATCGGTGAAAGATCGCTTCAGTCTTTACGGGTCTCCCACGCCGCGAGTTCCGCGGTCAATGAATATTACAAAGATGAACTGGTCAGGGTCCTGGAACATTTTTCCGCGCTCGATATAGCCGTGATACCGCTAAAAGGGATCACGCTCGCCCACAGGCTTTACGGGGATATAGCAAGCCGGGACCGTAGCGTAGATGTGGACCTCCTGGTTCGCGAAAAAGATAAAGACCGCGCAGGCGCGGCGCTAAAAGAACTGGGTTATGCCCGCGCACCGGCCGACGAGATCAGTTCATACGAATGGTGCCACACCTTCCATAAGCCCAGGGCAAGGATGATCGAACTGCACTGGGATATCACGATGATGGTCCGCTCGACGGAAAGAATAGAGGGGCTTTGGGAGGGCGCGGAAGAGACGAAGTGGGAAGGGGTCTCTTTCTACGACCTTAAACCCGAGGAACTTTTACTCTATCTTTCAGCGCATCTGGTGAACAGCGACTCTTTCCGAAAACTTAAATATCTCTGTGATATAGACCGCCTGATAGATAAATATGGAAACGATATCGATTGGGACGCATTAGCCGAAAAGGCCGTCAAGTGGCGGCTCCGTGGTTCGCTTTACGCCGCGCTTAAAGTTACCGACTCAATTTTCGATGTGAACTTTCCCAAAGATATATTGGGCAAATTGCGCCTTTCCCTGCCGAAACGTATTTTCATAACGACCTTTGCAAATAAAAGGGTCATGCTGAGAAGCAGGTTCAGGAGGAGGCTTCTCGACAGCTTCCTGAGCTACATATTATTTGAAATATCGGAGGCGGGATCTTTCAAAGACCATGTAAATGTTTTTAAAAGGGTGTGCTGGCCGCCCAGGGAGATCATGGGAAAGAGAGGCTATCTGGAAAGGCTTTGCAGCGGAGCCGTGCGTTATTTGACAAGTATGCTTAATATATGATATATTTACATGGAGACATCAGGCTTAGGATGTAATTATATTATATATAAGAAACGGATGGCGGCATGTTAAAGAGTGCGCTGAAAAATAGGGTATTTTTTATATTCATCGCGATAATTTGTATTGCCGGCCAGCCGGCATTTCCCCAGGCAAAGGAATTCATAAGACTTCGAAGCACTTCCTACGGCACAATCCCTACAAATACGAGCTCGATGGGTGAGGCTGTCGCGGAATATTACATAGCCGCCGGCGACCTGCTCGAAATTTACGTATGGCAGAACACGGATCTTACCCGTGACGTTCTTGTAAGGCCGGATGGCAAATTGTCATATCCTTTGGTTGGCACGATAAAAGCGGCCGGCATGACCATCGACCAGCTCCAGCAGATGATCACGGAGAAACTGTCCGAGTACGTCAGGCTGCCGCAGGTTACAGTTTCCGTCAAGGAATCGGTAGGCAATAAGATACTTGTTTTAGGGCAGGTCAGCTATCCGGGCATCTATACCTTTAAGGGAACTATAAATCTTCTTGAGGCGGTGGCCATGGCCGGCGATTTTACGCCGGACGGCCGCAGGGAAAGCATCATGGTCATAAGCGACAATCTTACCGAGCATCCGAAGGTCCGAAGGGTAGATATGCTTACCGCCATAAGGAAAGGCACTTCAAGCTCCGATATTATTCTTAAGCCGAATGATGTGGTATATGTGCCCAGGTCGACTATCGCCGACTTTAACAAATTCCTGAACGAAATACAGCCGGTCCTGAATACCGCCACGACCATATTTACCGCGGGCACGAACTTCTCCTCCGTAGCAAAAGAAGCCAGAGCATGGTTTATACACAGGCCGGTAAAAGATGTCCCGAGTAACTAAGCGCAGAAGGGAATAATGGCTCAACTCTACGAACTGAATTTAAGAGATTATTGGAATATCTTCCTGAAGCGAAGGCTGTCGGTGATAATCTCTTTCTTTACCGTTTTTATAAGCATATTCGTCTATACAAGTTTTCAAAGGCCCATATATTCCGCCACGGTCCTACTGAAGATAATCCCCACTTTGAGTATACCCTCCGAGGTGGTCTTTCCGTCGAGCGCTCAATACTGGACAGCCGCGACGACCAATCTCTCGGACTATACCAGGCAGATCGTCTCGAGGCCTGTCCTGGAACTGGCCGGGAAAAATATGGGACTGATAACGGACGGCATGACCGACAAGGTCAAGAACGGGATCATCAGCGAGATGAGCGCCGGCGTCGAGGCGCAGGAGATAGAGAAGACAAACATGATCAGGCTGCAGGTCTCTTCCCAGGATCCCGAGAAGGCGGCAAACCTGGCCAACAATATCGCCGATGCATTCAAAAATATCAATCTCGAACAGAAGAACCAGCAGGCCCATAATGTCCGGGCCTTCATAGAGAAGACGCTTAGGAGGATCTCGGCAAAGCTGAAAGCGCAGGATGCGAGGATGCGCGAACTTACAAAGCAAGGTGTCATTGGGTCCGGTGTGAACATAGTGAACCAGATCTCTGAGTTGGAAAAGAAACGCATGGACCTGATGACAAAATTTACTGAAAAACATCCGGAAGTTGTGCGCATGGATGAAGAGATAAGCGAGTTGAAAGGGTCTTTGCACGACCTGTCGAAAGAGGAATTCGAGTACAGCATCCTGAAGAGGGACATAACGGTGAACGAGGCCCTCTACACTTCCCTGAAACAGAAACTGCCGGAGGCGCAGATAAAAGAAGCGGAAAAAGTGGACAATGTCCTGATAGTCAATCCCGCCATCCCGCCGAGATACCCTTCATATCCCAACAAAGCGAAAAACTACGCGATGGCCCTAATCCTGGGCGCTGTCCTCGGCGTAACCGTTGCGCTGGTGACGGAGCATATCGATACTTCAATAGGCAGGGTCGATGACATAGAAAATTTCATAAAGGTCAGCGTGGTGGGCGTCATTCCGTACTGCTCGAGCAAGACGGCCGGCGAAGATATGGAAAGGCCGGGGTTGTGGAAAAAGATGCTGAGATGGATCATGGGCGGGATATCTTTCAAAAGAAGGCATGGGGCAAAGACATCAGTATGCGAAACGTCCGTCTCCGCCTTCGATCAGCCGGGAGGCTCTATCTTTTTAGAGGCCTTCCGGATCTTGAGCGTGAACCTGCAGGTGCTGTTCGGAAAAGGCGAAAAGATAAAAAATAAGATCATATTGGTAACGAGCTGCAATCCCGAAGAAGGTAAGAGCGTTATCACGTCCAATCTCGCGGTGATCATGGCGCAGATGGGCTACAAGACGCTGCTCATCGACGGCGACTCCCGCAGGGCGAACATCCATAAGCTGTTCGGCTTAAAGAGCAAAGAGGGAGGGCTTTTGGATATCCTGACAGGCAAGGTGACCTTCGATTCCGTTGTGAAGACGGCGACAGACCTCATGTTGGGGACGACCGAGGGCAATAAGATCATAGACCGGCCATGGCTGAACAATCTCAACATCCTTACGGCGGGCAGTATATTCCCAAACCCGATAAATCTTTTTAATTCCGAAAAGATGGACGCCCTTTTAAACGACTTCAGAAAAAGATACGACCTGATCCTGATAGACACTTCTCCTATCCTGGCCGTGAGCGAGCCGTCCATTATGATACCTAAGGTGGACGGAGTCCTTTTGGTGTATAAAGCCGGGGCCACTTCAAGGCTTGCCCTGCGCCGCGCCAAGATACAGATAGAAAGCGTCAAGCCGGGATCGCTCTCAGGGATAATATTAAATAATGTTATGCCCGAGGTAGGGATCGACGCGTATTACTATTACTACAGGCGGTATTACGGCGAGAAAGAAAAAGGCTCAGGCAAAAATGCCGGATAGGGCGGTGTAAGATGTACGAAAAATACTGGGGCTTGGCGGAAAAACCTTTTGAGAACACTCCCAACCCGCGCTTCATGTACTATTCGAAGAAGCACGAAGAGGCGCTGATGCGGCTTCTCTATGCCATAAAAGAAGAGAAAGGCGCGACGATGCTTACCGGAGAATACGGTTCCGGCAAGACGGCCCTGAGCAGGATCGTCATAGATGAATTGATAAAGGATAAGATATACGAAGCGGCGCTCATAACGCATCCCCAGCTTACGCCGGTTGAATTCATCCAGGAGATAATCTATCAGCTGAAGAACGAACACGCCGTGGGTTCCAAGCCCCAGCTCCTGCACATAATGCACGACATCATCTACAAAAATCACACCGAAGGGAAGAAGACGGTGATACTGATAGACGAAGCGCAGATCATAAAATCGAGAGGGACGTTCGAGGAGATCAGGCTCTTCCTGAATTTTCAACTGAACGACAAATTCCTCATAACGCTGATATTGATAGGACAGCCCGAGCTCCTGCCCAAGATCCGGTCGATACCTCAATTGCAGCAGAGGCTCGGAGTTAAATACCACCTGACCGGCCTCAATAATTCGGAGACGGCGGAGTATATAAGGCACCGGCTCTCTGTAGCCGGAGCGAAGACGGAGATATTCACGGAAGAGGCCATCAGGACGATCTATGAGTATTCTAAGGGGCTGCCGAGGAACATAAACAATATATGCGACATGAGCCTCCTTATAGGATTCGGGCAAGAGGCGAAGATCATAGACAAAGGCTTGGTGGAGAGGGTAGCGACAGATTTATCCATGGAAAGGTCATTTTATGCCGAGAATGTTTGATGTGTTGAGAGGTACCGTAAAAAATAATGATAAGCGGGAGGGGCAGGAAAAAAAATCTTCCGCCGGCGATTTGAAAAACAGCGGCGGAGAAAAGAAGCCCGCGAGCCAGCCGTTAAGTTTTCCCAGAGAGATATTGACATCGGCCCCGAAAGAAGTGCCAAGCGCCGAAGACCATTCCCTGACGTCCAAGAAGCTTATTTCGGCCGTGAGGCAGCATGGGGTGGATAGCCATGAAAAGGCGCAGAACCTTTACGATAATGCCGTTGCCGTGATCAGGGAGATGCTCGGGAAGATAAGTATGGGCGAAGACATTAACCTCTACAACCACAAGCTTTCCGAACTTTTGGACGACGTCTTCAACCAGCTTGTCATGGGGGACAATATCCTGATCAGCGTATATGAAAAGAAGAAAGAAGAATATTACCTGCCTTACCACATAGTTAACTGTCTGCTATTGTCATCCATTATCGGGCTCAATATGGGATTTAATAAATCGCGCTTGAGCCATCTTGGATTGGCGTGCATATTTTACGACACAGGTTTAGACAGCCTGAAAGAGATTATATGCAGTCCGAGCGCGATAACCAGGGAGGGCCGGAGCGTTATCGATTCCCACATCGATAAAAGCCTGCGGATCGCCGAAAGGATCGAAGGTGTAAACGATGTCGTGAAAGAGACGATACGCACGCATCACGAAAGGATGAACGGCGCGGGATATCCGCGCGGCATTAAAGCCGATGAAATAAACGTTTACGCCAAGATCATAGGGCTTGTAGATACGTACGAGGCGATAACGCATATAAGGCCGTACCGTGAAGAGGTGAATACTCATAAGGCCGTCAGGGCCATAGTGGGCCCGATGAAAAATTATTTTGACGCGGATGTGATGAAGATATTTATTAATAAGATGTCCGTTTATCCGATAGGAAGCATCGTGAAACTGGATACCGAAGAGACGGCAAGGGTCATCAGCGCCCACCCGGGCTCTCCGCTAAGGCCTGTCATAATGATCCTGAGCGGAGCGGACGGGAGCCCTGTCAGGGAAAGAACGATAATAGACCTGTCGAAGCAGGATTCCCCGTCCATTAAAGATTCGGCGCAACCGTGAGGCCGGCGAGTATTTCGAATAACAGATGAATAACTCGAAGATCATATTATATTTATTTATCTTTGCCATAGGCCTGACTGTAAGCGCGCTTATGGCAAAATCGAGTTTCTCCGCCCAGACGCTCGGGATGCTGATATTTTTTCTCATCTTCATCCCGACTCTATTGAGTCCGGAGATAGGACTTATCATCATCATCTTCTCGATGCTATTTTCTCCGGAGGCCATAATGGGTCGGACCGGGGCAAGGATGATAAGCGTAAGGGCGGAAGACATTATTTTAATAGTTATCATCCTGGCGTGGCTCATCAAGGTGGCGCTCACGAAGAACATCCCTGAGACGTTCAAGACCAATCTGTCGCTGCCTTATTTTTCATATGTAGGAAGCTGTTTTTTATCTACGGCCCTGGCCATGATCTTCAGCACTATAAACCTCCAGGACAGCTTATTTGCCATATTGAAATATCTGGAATATTTTTTGCTTTTCATCATGGTAAAAGACAGCCTGAAGAGCCTGAAATTATCAAAGATATATATCGCGGTCTTTCTACTGACCGCTATCATGGTAGCGGCTCATTCCAATATCTTTATCGCTCAGGAAATAAAATCGGGCGCTACCTATTTCAGGGTTGCCCCGCCGGTCGAGACGAGGGGCGGCGGCGAAGCCGGAACGCTGGGGGGGTACCTGATCTTCATGATCGCCGTTACAGGCGGCCTTTTATTATACAGCCGATCTCCGATATTGACGATATTCCTTATACTGCTGGAATTATTTATGTTCAGGGCGATGCTGTATACGCTGTCAAGGGGGTCCTATGTTGCCGTCGTGCCGATGATAATAGCGCTTATATATTTTACTAAAAGCAAAAAACTGATATTGATATATCTGGTGGTGGCCGCGAGCCTGATGTCGGTATTCTTCATGCCGCAGATGGTAAGAGAGAGGATATTTACGACGGTCAGGCATGAAAACGAGCCCACCGGCACCCGCCTCGTGTGGGAGGAATCCCCCCGCGCGCGCCTCGACAGTTTCAAGGTCGTTCTGTTTGAAAAATTTCCGAGAAGCCCGATCTTCGGCTACGGCACCGCGAAATTTTTCATAGACAGTCAGCCATTCATGACATTATGCGAAGCGGGGCTGTTGGGATTATTATTATTGGTATGGGTATTGATGAGACTTTTTAAGGCGGCAAAAAAGGTATTGACGTTCGACGTCGTGCGGGACAGCGATTTCGCCATGGGGCTTACGGTGGGATTCATGGCGGGATTTGTCGGCCTGTGCTTTAACGCTATCAGTACCAATACATTTATCATTATAAAGATCATGGAGCCGTTCTGGTTCATAGCGGCAATCGTATTATCGCTGCCGCAGCTGCTGCGCAAAGAAGAGGAGGCAATTTTATGAAGATCCTTAAATTCACGATCGGTATATTTGTACTTTACTGCCTGTTGGGCCTGGTCTTTCCGGCCAAGGCGCTCGCCTATCTCGGCTTGGGGGCCGGCAGTTACATGATCCAGCTCGTCGTGGCGACATTCCTCGGGGGGTTGTTCGCGATCAAGCTTTTCTGGAACAATATAAAGGAATTTTTTAAAAAAATGTTTTCTAAACGGAAAAAATAAGCGATGAGACCTGATGAGAATATGAATATCCCGGGCTCTTTCAGGGATCCGGCCGGATTTATTTTTTATAAGGATGGGCGCCTCTATCGCCAGGTCAACAACGTATATAAAGAAAACTATGATCTGATGATGGGGTCCGGCCTTTATGAAGATCTCGTTAATGCAGGGCTTATGGTCTCGCACGAGGAGGCGACTGTCGCTCCTGCCGGGCCGATGACAGCATACAAGATCATCAGGCCCGAAAAGATACCTTTCATATCTTACCCGTATGAATGGTCTTTCAGCCAATTAAAAGACGCCGCGCTGGCCACCCTGAAGATCCAAAAAAGGGCTATTGGGTTCGGGATCTCCCTTAAAGACGCCAGCGCTTATAATATACAATTCAAAGGCTATAGCCCCATATTGGTAGATACGTTGTCGTTCGAAAAGTACCGGGAGGCGGAACCGTGGATCGCCTACAGGCAGTTTTGCCAGCATTTTCTCACTCCATTAGCGTTGATGAGCTTGAGAGATATCCGGCTGGGCCAATTGATGAGAATTTACATAGACGGCATTCCCCTCGATCTGGCATCGGCGCTTCTGCCTCTCAGCGCGCGTTTCAATATGCCGTTATTCCTCAATATTTACCTCCACGCCAAAAGCCAAAAGCGATTTGCCGATAAAAGCGTGGATAGAGGCCGCCATAAGATGAGCCGCCTCGGGCTTCTCGGCCTTATAGATAACCTGGAATCTGCGGTAAAAGGCCTCAAGTGGAACGCATCCGGCACGGAATGGGCCGATTATTATACGAAGACCAACTACACGCCGGAAGCCTTAGATTTTAAAAAACGGATCGTCGCTGAATTTTTAGGGTCCACAAGGCCTGATAGCGTCTGGGACTTCGGGGCGAACGATGGCACGTTCAGCCGCATAGCGGCATCCGCAGGCGCCAGGATCATCTCTTTCGATATCGATCCGGCCTGTGTCGAAAAAAATTATCTCGAATGCGTAAAGAACAAAGACTCCGGCATTCTTCCTATCCTTCTTGATATGGCCAACCCGAGCCCGGCCTTAGGATGGGCTCACGAGGAGCGGATGTCGCTTGTCTCTCGCGGCCCGGCGCATACGGCCATGGCGCTGGCCCTTATTCACCACCTTGCTATCGGCAATAACCTGCCTTTCGGCATGATCGCGGATTTCTTCCGGAAGGTCTGCGATTTTCTCATAATCGAATTTGTGCCGAAAACAGATCCGCAGGTCGAACGGCTTCTGCGATGCCGCGAAGACGTATTTCCAAATTATACGCAGGAATTTTTTGAATCCGAATTCGGAAGACATTTCAAAATTTCTAATTCCGTTCGCATTAAAGATTCCGGAAGGCAGCTTTATTTTATGCGCAGGCATGAAAGGACCACATGAAGAAGCTGTATATTTTGCATCCATTCTTATTCGGGATCTATCCGGTGCTTGCCCTCTACGCGTACAATATAGGACAGGTCTATTTTAAAGAGGCCCTGCTCTGGATAGCGGCCATACTGTGCCTCGTGTCCATCCTGCTATTCTTGTGCGGCTCGTTCCTGCGTAACTACAAAAAGGCGGCGGTGATCGTTTCCGCCTTTTTAACCCTATTCTTTTTGTACGGCTATATTTACGATATGGCTTGCGAAACGACCGTCTACGTCGTTATCAGGCATTCCCTGCTTCTGCCGATATGGGCCGCGATATTTGCACTCATCGTATATCTGATCGTAAGGACCAGTGTGGGGCTGGATAATCTGACCAGGATCCTTAACGTCATAGGGGCATCGTTAGTGCTGATATCTTTAGCGAGCATCGCAGGCTACGAGCTTCACGCGGCCTATGATGCCGGTTTCAAAAGATCCGCCGTTTTCACGCAATCTGCCGAGATGGCAGCATTGAAAAAACCGGTTGCTCCTCCGGACATCTATTATATCATCATGGACAAATATGCCAGCGAGATCTCTCTTAAAAACTTTTACGGTTTTGACAACAGCCAATTCATCGACTATCTTTCGGGCAGGGGCTTTTATGTGGCATCGGATACCTATGCCAATTATTCCTGCACCGTCCACTCGCTCTCCTCGTCGTTAAACATGGAGTATATAGACGGTTTTCTCACGCCTGCCATGAGAGAGTCCTCAGTCCATTACAGGCTTATGTACCCGATGTTCCAGGATTACAGGGTATGGCATATTTTGAGATCTATGGGTTATAAATTCATACATTTCGGGTCGATGTGGGAGCCGACGAGCAAGAATAAATACGCGGACATGAATGTCAACCTGGCAACCCTGTCCGATTTTTCAATGATGTTGTATAGGTCCACGGTGGTCTTTCCCATTTTCATAAAACTGGGCATATACGACCCCGACAAGGAGGAATGGAAGAGGATCCGTTACCAGTTCGACCAATTGGGGAATATGCCGGAGATCAAAGGCCCGATATTCGTCTTTGCCCATCTCTATGTCCCGCACGTCCCGTATGTATTTGACAGGGACGGCAGCTTTGTGAACGAAAAGATCCGGGGGAAGAGGACCGAGATAGAGAATTATATAAACCAGCTGATATACACGAATACCATGGCCGAAGAGATGGTGGCTAAGATACTCTCAAGGTCGCGGCGGCCTCCCATTATTATTTTACAAGGCGACGAAGGGCCGTTCCCTCCCAGGTTCGATATCGAACATTACAGTTTTGACTGGAGGACCGCCACAGGCGAAGAGTTAAGGCATAAATCGGGCGTCCTGAACGCCTATTATCTTCCTGGCATCGCGGATAACCATTTATATAAATCGATAACGCCGGTGAATTCCTTCCGGGAGATCTTTAACCTTTATTTCGGCGGCCACTTTCCTCTGCTGCCGGACAGGAACTATGTTTATCAGGATGAAGAACACGTATATACGCTGATCGACGTGACCGACAAGATCAGGCATAAATAATATGAGCGGAGAATTTCAGAGAAGAGGGGATCTGGCCGAGAATATCATCAGGGGCATCATCTGGACTTTGGTCGGCCAGGGATGGGTCCTCGTCATTACATTCTTAGCTACGCCGTTCATAGTGCACCGGCTGACCGTCAGCATATACGGCGTTTACGCCCTGACCAGCGTGATAATAGGTTACCTTGCTTTACTGAAGCTGGGGCTGGATACGGCTTCGATAAAGTATATGTCCCAGTATGTCGCGAAAGGCGAAGACGATAAAGTCGCCTCGGCTTTCTGGTCATGCATATTCATATATCTCATCATAGGTCTTATCGGCATAGCGATCATCAATATCTCGACCCCGTTTCTCGTCAAAAGGATATTTAAAATATCGCAGGAGCTCCAAGATATCGCCGTCTTTACGTTGAGGGTGGGGTCGCTGGGGTTCCTCTTTTTACTCATATCGGGCGTGGTAAGCGGGGCCATACAGGCCAAAAGCAGGTTCGATGTGTTAAACCGCATAGACATATTTCTGTGCACGCTCCAGGTATTGGCGATAGTCGCCCTCCTCAAGTTCGGTTTTTCGTTGAGAGAGATCGTTGTGTCCAATCTTGTGATCCAGGCGCTCGGTATTGCCGTTTACTGGGTGAACGCGAACAAGCTTATGCCGTTCCTGTCCGTGCCAAGCTGGGACGCGAAAATATTAGTAAAGTTATTCAGGTTCGGCGGATTTGTCACGATCTCCGGCATCGTCGGGCCCGTATTGGGAAATACCGAAAAGATATTTTTGGCGTCCCTGCGCAGCGTGCAGAGCCTCACCTATTATTCGATCCCGTATTTTATTATGGACAGGCTGTCGCTCGTGCGGTCCTCTTTTTCCACGGTTCTGTTCCCTACCTTCAGCTATTTTCAGAATTCGGACGAAGAGAAGGCGGGCGAGGACATCCATTACAGGAGCACGCTCTATCTTTTGTTCGCGTACCTGTTTTTTGTGCTCTTCTTTTGTTTCTTCGGCAGACCGTTCCTGGCGGCCTGGGCAGGAGAAGATTTCGCACAACACTCTTCCGGCATCCTCAACATCCTGATCATCGCAGGATTGATAAATGCGACGGCGGCTCCGTCCGCGATCCTGCTTCAGGGGATGGATAAGCCTAATATTCCGGCCATCTTTCACCTTATCGAGGCGGTCTTATATGTGCCTGCGGCCTATCTTCTTATTTACTGGTGGGGAGGCATCGGCGCGGCATGCGCATGGTTTTTGCGCGTTCTGCTGGACGCCGCGCTTCTGCATAAGGCGTCCTGCGACTTGCTCAAGACATCGCTCGTTTCATGGTACCGGAAAATTTTTTATCGCGGAGCCCTTCCGTTCATTTTGTGCGGCGCCGCTTTCTGGTGGCTGCGGAGCCTGAACCTGCGTTTCCTGTCGCCGCTGAATATCGGGGGGATGCTGTCAGTTTTCATCCTCTACGCCTTTCTCGTATGGAGATGGGGGTTTGATGGTACGGCAAGGACAAGGGTCATAGATTTCTTAAGGAATATCAATATATGATATCGGTGCGGACTGAACGATTTCCAAATTGTATAATTTGCGGGTCCATCGGAGAACTGTTGTATGAAGGGCTCCGGGACCGTTTTTCCATAGTTGATGGAAATTTTAATCTAAGGTTCTGCCCGTCATGCCGCCTGGCGTGGCTCGATCCCCGCCCGATCGCGGCGGATATAGGAAAATGTTATACCGGCAGCCGCTCCGAAGAAGAGGCCTTCGGGCCCGATATCGCGCCCGACTCGAAAATTTTAGCGGCCATTAAACGTGTAATAAGGGCAAGCGTCCTCTGCGGCCATTTCGGATACAGGCATGTCCATAAGCATCACATACTATGCAAGGTGGGGCCGCTTATTGCTCGGACGCCATTATTGGGCCCGGCCTCGGCCTATCAGCTTGGAGGGCTCCTGCCTCACTCGAAGGCGAAAGAGCGCTCATTCGTCATAGATATAGGGGCGGGATACGGCGAATATCTGGAATTTATGCGATATCTGGGATGGAAGGTGCTTGGCGTGGAGACCGATCCCGTGGCAGTCGCCGTCCTGAAAAAGAAAAATATCCCGGTTTTTAATGGGACCTTCGAAGAATTGAAGATGCCTGACTCGAGCGCGGATATGATAACGCTGCATCATGTGATGGAACATATGCCCGACCCTATCTCGCTGACCAGAGAATGCTATAGGGTCCTCAGGCCCGGCGGGGAATTGGGGATGCATGTGCCGAATATAGATAGTATGGCGCATAAGATGTTCGGCAGGAACTGTTTTCATCTCGAGCCCCCGCGCCATCTCTTTACTTTTTCTCCGGAAAGCATGNNGACTACAAGCCGCAGAAAGGATGCGGTTTCTTCAGTGCAAAAGAATATTTCCTGTGCGCCCTGGGCTGCGGGTGCGGGGAAGAAGTGGAGGTCGTCGCGATAAAATGAATACAATTAAATTATTGGGTAAATGGTTCTCATGCGCCTTAAGAGGGCTGCGCGGATTCGAGATGGCGTCTTACGCGTCTCCTCTGTGTGAATTAAGAAATCCAAATAGAATAACTCTGGGAAGGGAAACGGTCCTCGAGAGGCACAGCAGGCTTTGTGCCAACGGCGAAAACTCCCGGATAAGCGTAGGGGATCGCACCACGATATATCCATATGCGCTCCTCAAGACGAACGGCGGGAGTATCGAAATAGGGCCGGACTCATCCGTCCACGACTATTGTGTGCTTTACGGCAATGGCGGGATCCGCACAGGGAAGAACGTACACATCGCCGCGCACACGGCGATCGTGGCGTCGGGGCACGTCTATGAGAAGATAGAGACTGCCGGATTCAGTGACGAGATGGTGAATAAAGGGATCAAGATAGAAGATAATGTCTGGATAGGGGTGAGCGCGGTGATACTGGACGGCGTCACTATCGGCATCGGGTCGGTGATAGGGGCAGGAGCGGTAGTTACAAAAGACGTTCCGCCGTATTCGGTGGTTGTGGGCGTGCCTGCAAGAGTTATAAAAAAATGGAGAGAGGTTTGAAAGTTTTATTGGCCGCGCCCACAGACAAAATTACGCTCGGGGTGATAGGGCAATATTGCAAAAAAGCGCTTCTGGATATGGGGCACGAAGTGGAGGTCTTCGATTTTCGGAAGAGACCTTACGGCCAGGGCAGGCTTTTATCCCTGGTGAGATCCGCGGCAAAAAGGGTTATGTCTTTTCCCGTCTCTCTCTATGAAATTCCTATCCTGAAACCGCTGGTGGATCACTCGGTCAACAGAAGGCTCCTGGAGCTCGCCGCGAATTACAGGCCGGATCTATTGCTCGTGCTTTTTGGGGAGAATATATCGCCGGAAACGGTGCTAAAGATAAAAGATCGTTTCGGCGCTACTACGGTCAATTGGATGCACGATACATTGCTGCTACCGCCTTGCCTCGATCTTTTAAAAGCCACATATTCCTGCTACGACCACATCTTTATAGTCGATTCCGGGGAGTCGCCGAAGAAATTCGGCCTCGTGCGGGATAATATCCACACCCTCCCACTTGCCTGTGAGCCGTCTGTGCATAAACGCCTGGATTTGTCGAAAGAGGAGATCGAAAAATACGGCAGCGACGTCTCGTTCCTGGGCACGATGATCCCAAGGCGGGAAAAGATCCTGGAATCTATCGGGGATATGGATCTTCGCATATGGGGCCGGTGGTCAAAAAAATCTCCCACCCTGGAAAGGTGCTACCGGGAACAGGATGTATACGGCGCGCAAGCGGTAAAGGTATATAACGCCTCAAAAATAGTGCTCGATATTCACGGCCTGTATGGGGAGGAAGAAGAAATATTCAACGTAACGCCGCGCGTTTTTGAAGTTCCGGCCTCAGGAGGATTCCTGCTGACCAATTATATTCCGCAGCTGGAAGAGTTCTATAAGGTAGGCGAAGAGATAGCTGCTTACAAAAATCTCGAAGAGATGCGCGAGCTTCTGCAATATTATCTATCCCATGATGAAGAGCGGCAAAAGATGGCTGAGCAGGGCTTTAGAAGAGCGCGCGCGGAGCATACCTATCTATCCAGGATGAAACGATTGTTGCTTACAATCGAAAAAGGACGGTCATGCGCAACTTAAGCGTCGTCATACCTTCTTTTAACAGCGAAGGGTTGCTGAAGAAGAATCTACCGTCTTTGATAGGCCAGATCGATATAGAAAAAGACGAAGTTATCATTGTAGACGATAATTCGCAGGACGATACCGTCAAATTCATAAAGGCCTATTATCCATTTATAAAGATCATCGAAAACAAAAAGAAGATGACATTTTCATATAACTGTAATGCGGGCGTTGCGCAGGCGAGGCATGACCTCGTATGCCTTCTCAATACCGACGTCGAGATCATGAAGGGAGCATTAGAACTGCTGGTGCGCCATTTCGAAGACAAAGATACTTTTGTCGTCTGCCCGCTGGAGTTGTCCGAGGCAGGCAGTAAGCCCTCGTACGCCGTATTATCGGGCGCCGAATTTAAATTCGGGATTTTCCGATTCAGGTATAAAGAGATCCCGCCGGATCGTAAGGAGGCCATCCCGATCTTATTCGCCCACGGCGCGTGCACCGTATATGACAGGACTAAATTCATGGCACTGGGCGGATACGACACCGTCTATAAACCGCTTTACTGGGAAGATATGGATATATGCTGGAGGGCGTGGAGGAAGGGATGGAAGAGCCTTTGCGAGCCGCGAAGCCGGATAGTCCATGAATGCAAAGGGACGGTCGCCAAGAGCTACACCGCAGGACAGATAAAAACTTTTCACTGGAAGAACAGGTTTCTTTTTACTTGGAAGGAGATAATATCGCTCCCGACTGCCGCGGTGCATCTATTATTCGTTCTACCGGTCCTCTTTGTTATGCCATTTATCGGAAGAGGGGAATTTACCTTCGGATTCCTGGGAGCGTTAAAGCAGCTGCCGGAGTTAATGAGGAGCCGGAGAAGGGATAAGACAAAAGATCCGGCGCTCTCCACGCGGGATATCTTTACCCGTTTTCCGTATAAAGAAGAGTCCGATATTTGCACGAGGCCTGAGTCCCACAATACCCAATTTAAAGAAGCTATGGCGCGCTATGACTTTATCAAGGACCTGGTAAAAGGCAGGAAGGTCCTTGATGCCGGATGCGGTTTCGGTTATGGGACTGACTACCTTTCCAGGTGGGCGAAGGAAGTGGTTGGCGTCGACTCAAACAGCGAAGCGATAGATTGGGCGAGGAGCCATTACCGCCGCGGCAATGTCAGCTTTGTCCTGTCCGATCTGAAAGAATTGAATTTTTCCGACGGATATTTCGACGCCGTATGCCTTTTCGAGGCGATACACCAGGTAAAAGATCATGAAATATTGCTGAAAGAATTATGGCGCGTCTTGAAAGAAGGCGGGCTTTTGATAATATCGACACGGAGAAGGCTCTTGGAGACGGTGACGCCGCACCCGCTCCATGTCCACGAATTCAAGGCCTCGGAATTAGAGGCGTTATTAAAGAGGTTGGGATTTTCCGATATCAGGCTTTACGGCATGGATAGGCCGGCCGAGGCGTATAAACTGGAAGCGGAGCTGGCAAAGGTGAGAAGGCTGGATCCCCTGGGAATAAAAAAAATAATTCCGAGAAAAGCCGTTTCTGCCCTGGTCTATCTTATTTCAAAAGCGAAGGGAATAACGCCTCCGCAGGAGCTCAGTCCAGGGAGTTTCGGAATATCGGAAGAGACGATCGATACGGCTCCCGGCATTTTGGCCGTCTCGGCAAAATCCTACGCGGCGCAAGTCAAAGAGGCGGGTAGACCATGACGCCTGGAGAAAAAATATCGTGCATAGTCGGATCCAAGAACGCCGAAAAAGATATAGGCGAATGCCTGGAATCGGTCAAGTGGGCGGACGAGATCATCGTCGTAGACGATTTCAGTTCCGACCGCACGATAGAGATCGCGAAGAGGTATACGGATAAGATTTTCCAGAAGCATCTTACCGGCTATACAGAGCAGAAAGATTTCGGCCTGCAGAAGACGTCGAATTGCTGGGTGCTCTCGCTGGACGCCGACGAACGCGTCACGAAAGAGCTCGAGGACGAGATAGTACAAAAATTATCATCTCCGCCGGAGGCCAGCGGGTTCCTCTTCAGGAGGCTTAATATCTTTCTCGGGAAGCCTGTAAGGCATTGCGGATGGTATGAAGCGAATAATCTGCGCCTATTCGACAAGGAAAAGATCGGATACGATCTTACCATGAAGTATCTCGAGTCGATGAAGATATCCGGCAGGCTGGACGTCATGGAGCACGACCTTATCCATTATACCTGCCGCAGCCTGGACGATTATGTGAAGCGCATGGATCTATGGGCCGCGCTGAATGCCAGGGACCTCTTCAATAAAGGTGTGCGCGTAAGGCCGCTCACTTGCGGCTATTATCTTCTTCTCAAGCCCGCGGCCGTATTTTTGCAGAAATATTTTCTTAAGGCCGGCTATCTCGACGGGTATGTAGGATTTTTGATCTGCGGCCTTTCGGCCGTTACGTATTTTCTCTCCTACAATAAGCTGTGGAAAATGGAAAGATCCAGCCCGGGAGGGGCATGATGAAAAAATTACCGGAAGACGCCGCAAAACGGCTCGTCGGTTTTTACAGGACAGCCGACAAATACGCCGAAAGATTGGAGTCGCACAACGAAAGCGCCTATGCGGAGTACGTCCGGTTTGTCAGCCGGTATGTTACAAAAAAAGACCGCATCCTCGATATCGGATGCGGGACGGGCCTTTCCACCTTCATGCTACGGCAGTTCGCAGGAGAGGTCTATGGCCTGGATATATCGCCGATCTTCATCCGGATCGCTCAGGAGAAGAGGCGCGCGGAGAATCTAAGCTTTCAATGCGCAGATATCATGCGCCTCCCGTTCCCGGACGGGCAGTACGATGTGGTTTCGTCGTTCCTTTTTATAGAGCATGTATGCGATGTTCCTCAGGCCCTTTCGGAGATGGTGAGGGTTACCAAAAAAGGCGGCCTGATCATAATCCTGTCGCCAAACCTTCTTTCTCCTTTCGCGGAATTATATAAACTGGCGGATGCCGTTTTAGGCAAGCAGGGCACCATACGGCAAAATCCCCTGAAAAGTGTGTGGCTTGCGGCCTACAAAACAGTTCTTTTGACGGCGAAGGCCATTTCCGGCAAAGCGGATTTCAGATACAGGCTGCCCATACTGGAGAACAGGTTCGACCTGGTGCCGGACAACGATGCCGCATATCTTTCTAACCCGGTGGACCTGAAACATTGGTTTAAGGCCAATGGTCTTGACGTCATTAAATACCAGCGCGAAACGCGATGGGGCAGGGTATTCCCATCTTTAGCTACCGGCATCCACATAGTCGCCAAAAAGTGAAACGATCAGGATATGCATGAAATTTAACGTTCTTTATCTTTCGGAAACATCGCGGCTGGGCGGCGCCGAAGAGAGCCTTTTGAACCTGGTCCGTTTTATCGACAAAGAAAGGTTCGGGCCCTATTTTGTGGTGCCCGAAGACGGGCCGCTGGTCAATAAACTGAAAAGTTCCGGCGCAAAAGTGTTTATTGTGGCGATGCCGAAGATAAGAGGCATCGCGGGAGTTATATCTGCGGCAAACGCCATATTAAAGATAGCCCGGGAAAATAAAATAAGCCTTCTGCATACAAATTCGATCCGGACGCACCTGTATGGCGCGTACGCGGCCAAATTGATGAATTTGCCTCTTGTCTGGCACGAGCGGAACCTTATTACAGGAGAATTTTTTGACCCGGACCGCGTCTTTTCTTTTTTGCCGGACAAAGTGATATGCAATTCGTTTTCCATAGCCGAACGTTTTAAGCAAAACGGCAGGTTGCCCGGCAAGGTCAGCGTCATATATAGCGGCGTCGATACCGAGAGGTTCAATCCGCGCCTTGACGGACGGCCGATCAGGAAAGAATTCGGCATAGGTCCCGAAGAGACGGTGATAGGCATAGCCAGCCGTTTCGGGCGCGATAAGGGGCACAGGATTTTCCTGGAGTGCGCGAAGATAATTTTATCGGGCGGGCATATCGCCGGCGGCGTTAAATTTTTGGTCGCAGGCTCCGCTGTATTCGATAAGGACCATTCAATGGAAAAATATTTAAGGGACGAGGCGCAAGATCTGGGGATCGCCGATAACGTCATCTTTGCGGGTTTCCGCGAAGACATGCCGTCATTTTATGCCGTTCTCGACGTCTTTGTCCTGGCGTCGGACGCTGAGCCGTGCGGAAGGGTCGTTTTGGAGGCCCTGGCTGCCGGAAGGGCGATAGTGGCGACCAAATCAGGAGGAACGCCTGAAATGGTAATAGACGGATCAAGCGGCATTCTGGTTGCTCCGCAAGACCCTGCCGGCATGGCCGAAAAGATAATTTATTTGGCCAAAAATAGAGAGATCGCAGCTGAAATGGGGAAAAATTCCAGGAAAAGAGCCGAGGAGATCTTCGGTATCGCAGGCGCCGTAAAAAAAATAGAGTCGATATACGAAGATCTGGGCGCTCGCAAGCAAAATAACATTATGAAGCTAGATCTTAAAAACAGCGTAAAACAATTTTATCTGATGGTAAGGGCTGCCCTCCTGTCGCCATTCTTATCCTTAAGAAAAACCCGTATCCCGGAGCCGGTAGCTATCAAAAAAATACTGGTTTTACGGAATGACCGGATAGGCGACATGGTATTATCGACTCCCGCCTTCAAAGCGCTTAAAGAAAAATATCCGGCCGCTGAGATAATAGTTGTAGCCTCTAAAACGAACCGGGATATAGTGCGCAATAACCCTTATGTGGACAAGGTCCTTGTCTATGACGGGATTTGGGAATTTTTCAAAGCGGCCAGGAAGGAAAAGGCGGACCTGGCCATAGATCTCTTTTACACATACCAGATGAAGCAGGCATTCCTAGCGTATATTTCCGCAAGCCCGTACAAGATAGGTTTTGAAAATGCCGGGAGAGAGGTATTCTTCAATATAAAAGGGCCGGATATGAATAGAAGCGAAGGTATGACAGGGCATGTCGTAGAACTCCTGAGGTATTTAGGCGTTGAGGTCCACGATGTCAAGCCGCAGTTATATCTTAGCCCTGAAGATGCAAAGTGGGCGGAAGATTATTTAAAATCAAAAAATATCCATATCAGCGATCTGAAAGTGGCGATCCATGCCGGAGGATTTTATCCCAGCCAGCGCTGGGGGCTGGACAGGTTTGCGAGATTGGCCAAAAGGATCGCGGATGAATTTCACGCAAAAATAATTTTCCTGACCGGTAATGACGAAGAGAGGTTGTTAAAAAAGATAGAGCCCCTGATAGCCGGAAGGGATGACATCGTGATGGCGCGCGGCCTCACACTGACGCAGTCGATTGCATTAGTCAGTAAGTGCAGCGTCTTCGTAGGAAATAATTCCGGGATGCTTCACGTAGCCTGCGCGTTAGGGCTGCCGACAGTTTCCACGATGGGACCTACCGACCCCGTCCTCTGGGCGCCGGCAGGGGAAAGGAACATAGTCTTGCGGAAATCTCTGGAGTGCAGCCCGTGCGGAAAGGCGGGGTGCGGACCTCACTCGTGTATGGACCTTATTACGGTCGAGGACATGATGGATGCGGTGCGGAGGCAGCTTGAAAAAATCCTTTAATACAAAATTCAACAAGATCCTGGTTATTAATCTCGGCGGGATAGGGGATGTAATCTTGTCCACGCCGGCCTTGCGCGCCCTGCGGGAAAAATATCCCGATGCGTCCATTTCGGTCCTGACTAGCCCCTATGGTTATGAGGTCGCAAAATACCTGCCGTATATAGATGAAGCTTTTATACTTTGTAAAAATTTAAAGATCCTTCTGGACCTGCGCATGAAGAAATTCGACCTGGCAATCAATATGCGCACCATCGCGTCAAAGATGGGGGCGTTGAAGATGAGGTTGTTGTTGGGCGTCATAAATCCGCGCCTGACGGCGGGCAGGGATACGGATGGCCGCGGCAAGTTTTTGGATATAACGATACCGGAAACGCTTATTGGCAAGAGATGCGAGGCTGAATATGATATAGACCTGGCAGCGGCTTTGGGGGCGGACGCGATTGACAGAAAGATAGATTTCCCGATCGATAAAGATGCTGCAACAAAAGTCGCGGGGATATTGAAGGATAGGGGCATCTCAGGGGACGATATTATGATAGGCATCCATCCCGGAGGTAAACTTTTGCACAGATGGGGGGTCGAAAATTTTTCCGCAGTTATAAAAGCCCTTCGTAAAGAGGGAACTTATAAATTTGTCATTACCGGCGCCGCTGCCGAGGTTGAATTGGCGGATAAATTGAAAGCCGCGTCCGGGCCGGACGTAATAAATCTTGCCGGCGCGATGAACCTGCGCGAAACGGCCGCATTAATAAAAGGCGCAAGACTTTTTATCTCCAACGACACAGGGCTCATACATATAGCGGCCGCCCTGAAGACGCCTCTCGTTGCTATATTCGGGCCCGGAGACCTTGCGCGGTTCGATCCGAGGCATCTTTCGCCGAAGGCGGAAGTCATGTATAAAAAGTCGGATTGCGCGCCCTGCAACTTCGTGAAATGCAGCTCCATGAAATGCGTAAAGGCGATTTCGCCGGGCGACGTCATGCAGGCGTCATTAAAACTGTTATTGCATTAGGAAGACCATGGATATTCCCGGGAAAAAACGTGTTATTATTTTCTTTTCAGTCCTGATCGCTGCCGGGCTGGCCGTGCGGCTTCTCTATATCCTTCCGCCGGTAAATATAGAGAGCGATAGCGCCGTCTTTCTCCTGATGGCAAAACATATTTCGGAACTCAGGGAATTCCCGGCATATATGTGGCTTGCCCATTACAGCGGCACGCTGTTATGCTATGTTACGGCGGCGATGTTCAAACTGTTCGGCATGTCTATTGCCGCTTATTATTCGACGGCAATCATGGTCTCATGCCTCTGGGTATTGTCCGCCTTTATCCTCGCTAAAAGATCGCTGGACCGCGCCGGCACGATATACGCGCTCATACTTGTGCTGATACCGCCTTCTCAGGTCGTTATTTGTTCGATGGAATGCGGAAGCGTAAATCCTGCCACCCTGGTCTTCGGCTCTCTGGCGCTCTTATTGGTGATGAAGTGCCGCGAAAAGAAGGCGCCCAACGTATCAATTTCTTATGCCTTATTGGGGGTGACGGCAGGAATGGGGTTATGGCTTAGCCCTGCGATGATGCCGTTCATCCTTACGATATTGACAGTCCTGATCGCGGAAGATCATGCGGGGTTCTTTCGCCGGCAGTATTTTTATCTGTTTGCCCTTGGATTCACGGCGGGATATCTTCCTGCCATAATCTACAATATGCAGTATCCTAACGCGACCCTTTTCAGGGCGCTCGGAAGGGTCTTAAAACTGGATCGAAGCGTCCTTGCGTCCTCTTCAAATATGAAAGAAATTATCATGAGCAGGATCTGGTGGAGGATCTCCACGGTCCCGGCCGCGTTGGCAAAGATCCCGGCCTTATTTTTTGCGGCCTCCGGCATCATTAACACCGCGCTCTTTTTTATATCCGCGGCCTGGGTCTCTATGAAAATTTTCATACGGCCATCCCCCGGCAAAAAGACAGAAAATATTGGCATCCCGGTAATATATATCCTGTGGTTTTCGTTGTGCTACGCCTTTTTGATCGGCATAAACCGCCTGAGATACGTAATCCCCCTATATGTGGTATTTCCGCTCATCGCGGGTAGTTTCTTGTCCGCGGTACGGAACCGTTCGAAGATCGTCGCGACGGTTCTCATTTCCGTGATCATATTGTATAATGGATGCGACAATATATATGCATTTGTAAACAGGGAATACCGCCATTACTCCGAACTGTCCGGATGGTTATTGCCGAGAAAGATATTTTACGGGTATTCGGACTACAGCACGGCATATGCCGTAACGTTCTATTCAAGAGAAAAGATCCTGATCTCGCCGACGCTCTACCACCCTACCTTTTATGACAGGAAGCCGGAGTATACGGCCGCTGTCCGGAAGGCGGAGGGCGCGGCATACATAATAGACGAGAGATTGTGTGCGAGCTCATCCGGGGCGTTGGAAGAGGCGCTGAAGAGATCGAATGTCGGCTATAAAAAAGACAGGTTTGAGGAATTCGTTATATATCATGGGCTGTCGCGCAAGGTATACCCGGAGGATGTGAACATGGAACGGCTGGACGCAAAACAGGACAGGAAAGCGCAAAGATGAAGAAGCTCATCATTATTATGGCATGTTTTCTTTTGTATCTTTTCTTTATAGCGCCAAATATGAACGCGCCTCTCACTCCGGATGAGTTTTGCTGGCCTTACGCGGCCCAGACGTTTATTTCGACCGGTAAAGCGGTAGATTTCCTGGGCTGGCCGGCTTACTGGTCACCGCCGGTATATCTTAACATGCAGATATTTTTGTATAAACTGCTTGGGATATCGAATTTATCTTCGCGGTTGATGGGAGTCTTCTCTATCTTTGTCCAGCTCATCCTTTTATCTATTTTCGGCAGCGTCCTTTTTAAAGAGCAAAAAGACCGTTTGAAATTCGCGTTGTTGTCATCCGTCTTATTCATTACGACGCCTGCGGTGATCCAGGGATCGCTTCTCCCTTACGAAGACACTACGTTTTTCCCCGCCCTCTTTACGGCGTTTCTCCTGCTGTTCGTCAGGCTCAAAGGAGAAATGAGCTTTAAGAATATCGTTATACTTGCGCCGGTCTTTGCGATATGCCTTGCTCTAAAGCTTACCACGCCTCTCGTCCTGATATTGTCCATTCTGGCGTACTATCTCTTCAATAAGGACTGGAAAGGCGTTGCGCAGGCAGCGCTCATCGCTATATTCGGTATCATCATCTTTATTATATGGTGGGCCTGGTATTCCTGGTCTAGCGGCCTGGATATAAAAGGGCCGATATATTATGGTCTTTCCGCTTTCCTGACAAAGGGCGCCATCGACGCGGGCAGTTCGCCATTTTTGGGATTCGCCACGATCATCGCAAGATTTGCATTGTGGGTGGGGCCGTATCTATTTATATTGGCGCTGATAGCGCTGGCCGTTCGGTCTTTAGGCATTGTAAAAAGAAAGATAGCCGAACCGGCGGACATTCTTGTTATTTATGCTATTTTGTTAGGTATTGGGTATCTGGCTGTGGGAGGAATGTCGTTCGGTTTTCCCAAGTATCACTATCCGGTCTTCCCGGTAATGGCGATCCTTTCCGCGCTCATGTTTAAGGATATCTGGAACAGGACCGGCGCAAAAGACATTATAATATACGCGCTTCTTGCCCTCGCGGCGGGGGCGTATTTTTATTTTTTTATCGGCGATCCGATATATTTTATAAACTTTACGTTAAGAGAGGCGCTTGCCCTGCACGGAGGGATCAAAAATACCGTTCTTCCCGTCATCTATAAACCGGCCCTGTATTTATTGCCGGTCCTATTCGTATATCTTGCGGTAAATGCCCGTAAAAAACATTTCAGATTTTCCGAAAAGGCGCTGGTATCCCTGGCCATTATGGCCTTAGCCTCGAATATTTCGCTGGACATGACCCAGCGAAACGCACCTTACCTGACGAGATATTGCTACGGGGAGGCAGGCATGGAAGAAGCGGTGCAATACGTCGGAAAGAACCTTTCCCGGGGAGACACTGTTCTGGCGCCGAGCGATATGGTCTATTACCTGAGATCGGCCGGCAAAGACGTGCCATATGCCAAAGAATCCGCCTGGTACGACCTTGAAAATATTATGAATAGTATCAAAAACCCTTCGGTCAGGTTCGTCGTCTACAGCGTCGGGCATAACGACATAAGGCAGTTCAAAAATGTCATTACGAACCCCGAATTCATATCGGAGCTCAAAACCAACTTTAAATTAAAAAAGATCGGTACTTATGACACATGGGAAAGGATTTTCCGAAGATGATCAAAAAAATCTATCGCATCCTTCATGACATGACTTCTGCCCCGCATCAAAGGGGGGAATATTCCAGCGGTTACTGGAGCGACAGGGTCAGGGATAGGGCCGCCTGGCTGTGCAAACCATCCGGCGGCAGGATCCTGGAGGTAGGCTGCGGCGAGGGCATGTTCCTGGAAAAGCTGGCGCGCGAAAAACCGGATGCGGAGATATGGGGCATCGATAAAAATGAGGCGATCCTGGAGCTCGCGAAAAAGAGGATGTCTGCCGGCGCAATAAAGAACGTAAAACTGTTAGCTGCGGACGCGACGAGCCTGCCGTTCGAAGAAGAATTTTTTGACGCGGTTGTCTGCATAGACGTTCTCCTGAACATGGAGGACATAGGCGCGGTCGTCCGGATATTGGGCCAGATGAAACGGGTATGCAAAAGATCCGGCGTCATGATCTTCGACTTCCGCAATGCCGCCAATCCGCTCCTTATCCTTAAATACAAGCTGGCGCCATATTATGATGACACGGTAAAAGACCTGCCCCTCAATGCCTATAAGCTCGGCGAGATAGAATCCGCGCTGAGGGGTCTTGGCCTGGAAATAGTTCAAAAAGAGTATGTGGGGTTTTTCATAAAACGATATGCGCCCGTTATTATCGTAAAGGTAAATCGATGACGCTAGCCAGGACTCCGATAATCGATGTGCCGTACCGGTGGCGCGACATGTTGCGCGCTGTCAAATACGTGAATGCTCCGTCCGCAAGAGGCGAATTCATTTCTGTCCTGCGAGGCAGGGTCCACTCCGAACATGTTTATCTTACCTCATCGGGGATAGCCTCGTTTTATATTATCCTTAAGGCGATGGCGAAGATGTCGCACAAGACCGAAGTTCTGCTACCCGCCTATACGGCAGGCAGCCTTGTAACAGCGGTCCTGAAGGCCGGATTGAGGCCCGTATTATACGACGTCTGTACAGAAGACTTTAACCCGGACGAGGGATCTCTTTTTAAGGCTATATCCGACAAAACGCTCGCTGTGTTAGGCGTGCATCTTTTTGGTATCTGCATAAGGGATATAGAACGATTGAAAAAAAGGATGAGCGCGGATACTTATCTGATAGAGGACTGTGCGCAGGCAAGCGGGAGCATGATAGGGAATGAGTACGTGGGCTCTTTCGGCGACGCAGGATTTTTCAGTTTTAACCGCGGGAAGAATATCCCTCTCGGGGGAGGCGGATGCATCGTGACCGACAACGAAAAGCTGGCCTCGGAGATAGAAAAAATTTTAGAGGGATTGAAGGATGAAACCTGGTTTCGGGAGGCCCTGGCGTTTTTTAAAGTAGTAATAGTGCGTTTAGGGACTGACCCGTTAATTTATGGGATCGGCAGTCCCATAATATCAAATTTTAAAGATACCGCCCCGTCGCATGATTTTCCGGTGGAAGGAATATCGTATTTTCAGTCGGGCCTTGGGGCGATACTTGCAGAAAGGGCCGAAGGCTTTTTTCTAAAACGGTATAATAACGGCATGCGCCTCATTAGCGTGTTGAAAAACGTTAGAGGGCTGACCGTGCCGCGCGTTCCGGGTAATACGCGTCCGGCCTTTAACCGGTTCCCCATCCTGTTTGAAACCACGGAGGCCAGGGATGCGGCAGCGGAGATATTATGGCATAACGGCATAGAGGCATCGCGCATGTACAGCAAGCCGGTCCATCACATGTTCGACATCGGATATAAAAAAGAGGATTTCCCGAATGCGGGCAGTATTTCGCGGCGCCTGTTGACGCTTCCCGTGCATCCATCGGTCGACGGAAAAGTCCTTGAAAAGATGGCGGAATTGATCAGGAATATATGATACAGAAAAATAATTTGAAAAGATTTCTGGGCAAGGGCCTGATGCAGCCGGCATATGCCTTTACCGTATTTGCCAAAAGGCTCAGGGGGTATCTCTATTACCTGTATGGGTCCGGCAAGAGCGGTTACCCGGAGTCGATAACCCTGTTCTTGACCTATCGCTGCAATCTCCGCTGTAAGATGTGCGGCCAGTGGGGAGCCAGGGGTGTCACGAAGAGGTACGGCCCAAACGAGGTCAATAAAGAATTGGAGCTATCCGTACTTTACGGATTGATAGACGATGTTGCGCCATTCAAACCGAACATCACCCTTTTCGGCGGCGAACCGCTCCTATATCCGGGATGCACAGGGCTGATAAAGCGCATAAAGGAAAGAGGCATGCACTGCCTGATGATAACGAACGGTTCTCTTATAGGACGCTCGGCGGAGGATATCCTGGAAAGCGGCCTCGACGAGCTGAACGTTTCCCTGGACGGGAATGCGGCGCTGCACGATAAAATACGCGGCTCGGCAGGCTTATTCGATACGATAATGAGAGGCTTGGCGAAGCTAAAAGATCTCAAGGCAAATGCCGGCAGAAAGAAGCCGCTCCTGAACCTTCAATGCACTATTACGAAATACAACTATTTATATCTGGACGAGCTGCTGGAGGTGGCCGCCGAAAGCGGCGCCGACTCTTTGACATTCCATAACCTGGTCTTTATCGATCATGAATTGTTGCTCAAGCAGAGAAAGTGCGACGATATCCTGGGCTGCAAATCGACGGGGTGGGAAGGCTTCGTATTCGACCCGGGTATAGATGCCGGGGTCTTGAACGAAAAGATCAGGAAGATATCGGAGGGCAAATACGGTTTTAAGACGGACTTTTATCCGGCGTTTTCCGGAAAGTCCCTGCTGGAATATTATGCGGATCCCTCATGCGTGCCTTCCGGCTACGCAAATAGATGCTTAAGTCCGTGGATGACGGCTTATATCCTGCCGGACGGCGAGATGAGGCCTTGCCTCAACCTTACCTATTCTTACGGGAATATCGCAAGCAGCGGATTTAAAGAACTATGGAACAACGAAAAGGCGATCACGTTCAGGAAAGAGCTTAAGGGACAGAGGACTTTTCCTGCGTGTGCCAGGTGCACGGAATTGTACAGGTATTGAGGTCTTGATGGAAAAGATGAAGATCGCCGAAGTTATAACGCGCATGGACTGGGAGGGCCCGCCCGATATCATAAGGGCAATCTGCCGCCGGCTGCCGAAGGACCAGTATGACGTAAAACTTATAATGGGCATTACGAGTTACCCTTCAAAACCGACGAGGGCCTTTCTCGAAGAATTTAAAGATAACATCATTCGCGTGCCGTATTTGCAGAGAGAGATAAATCCAGTCCATGATATTGCGGCTTTTTTCGGTATATACTCCGCCATCCGGAAAGGAAAATTCGACGCAGTCCACACGCACACCGCAAAGGCCGGTTTTTTGGGGAGGATAGCCGCGAGGATCGCCCGGGTACCGGTCATTGTGCATACGCCTCACGGAAATAATTTTTACGGTTATTTCGGCGCTATCGGAAGCGGGATGATCGTTATCCTGGAAAAGATAGCCTCATTTTTTACCGACAAGATGGTGGTATTTACGGAAGCCGAAAAGAGAGAGCTGCTTTCGCGTGATATATGCGAGGACAAGAGAATAGAGATCGTTGAGAGCGGGCTGGATCTTTCCATTTTCGAAAAGGCCGCATCCGGCGCAGCTAATAAGAGATCGGAATTCAACGTTAGCCCGGAGGACCTTCTTGTGGGAATGGTAAGCCGGCTTGAGACCGTTAAAGGCTGCAGATATTTCGTAGAAGCGGCTAAATTCATATCGGATGAAATTCCGCAAGCCAGGTTTCTTATCGTGGGGGATGGCTCTCTCAAAGAGAACCTGATGCAATTATGCGCCCGCATGGGCATTGCGGGAAGGGTGGTTTTTACCGGATGGCGTGACGACGTTCCGGAAATTTTATCCATACTGGATGTGCTTGTCCTGACATCCCTGAACGAGGCGGTAGGGAGGGTGCTCCTGGAAGCCGGGGCTTCCGGCAAACCGGTTGTAGCCACCAGTGTAGGCGGGATACCCGATATAGTAAAGAATGGCAAAACCGGCATCCTCATTAAGCCGCGGGATGCCAGAGGGACGGCGAAGGCGGTCATAGAGTTGCTCAGAGACGGAAACAGGAGGAAAGTGATGGGCGCGGCGGCGCGAGAATGGGTAAGTTCACATTTCGACGAAGATAAAATGGTCCGGGAGATCAGCGGCATATATAAACGCCTGGCGGGGATATGATAATATCCGTCCACCAGCCTCAATATATACCGTGGCTTGGATATTTTCATAAAATATACCATAGCGACGCGTTCGTCTTCCTGGATAACGTGCAGTATAAAAAACGCGAGTATCAGAACCGCAACCGCATAAGGACGAAGGACGGGTCGATGTGGCTGACCGTGCCCGTAGTGACTGAAAATGCCTATCCTAATATCGCCGATGTCCGTATAGACAACTCCCAGGAATGGATGCGTAGGCACTGGAAGGCTTTGAGCGTTAATTACGCGAGATCCGCGCACTTCAAAGATTACGGGGATTTCTTTGAGGCTGTTTATGCAAAAGAGTGGGAACGGCTTATAGATCTTAATATATACCTTATAAAGCATATCAATAGTTTTTTCGGCATAGATAAGGATATATATTCTGAATCCCACCTTGGCATAAAGACAACGAATACCCGGCGCATCATAGATATATGCAAAGCCATGAAGGCGGATACGTATCTTTCGGGTCTCGGCGGCAAAGGCTATCTTGAGGAAGACCTCTTCGTCGCAAACGGCATAAAACTTGTATACCAGGACTTCAGGCACCCTGAATACGTGCAGGGCTATGAGCCTTTCGTTCCCTTTATGTCGGCGATAGACCTTTTATTCAATAAAGGTAAGGATTCATTGGCCGTCTTGACAAAGCCGATATAATGTGATAAGTTTAAAGAAGAAAAAGGAGGATGCGCATGAAGAAGATCGTGGATGGAGTTATAGTGATAGCAGTAATAAGCATCATAGTCGGTATCATCTCCCGTCTGACCGTAAAACCGATAGGCGGTATATTTGCAAGCGCTTTCCTGGAATTTTCGGCGGTATGCCTGCTTCTTGCGATAACTCTCTTGATGAAAGAGAAATAGAACCGATTTTTTAAATATATTTTTTAAGATCTGGGGAGGCTGTGAAGACGGCCTGAGAGTTCGGCATGGTGAGCCGATTACCCATGGAACCTGATCTGGGTCATGCCAGCGTAGGGAGCGAACAAAGATAGTCCTTACGCCGGTGCGTAAGGATTTTTATTTTATGGAAAAAATAAAAAATAACAGCTTATATCTCGTCATAAGCGAAGAATATGGCCGCGGCAGAAGCGCTTTGGACATTGCGCGGGGATCCATTGCCGGCGGAGTTGACATAATTCAGATGCGCGAGAAGGATAAGCCGCGCGAAGCGCTTATTTCGCTCGGCAGAGAACTTGCTGACATGTGCCGGAAGAACGGCGTCATCTTTATCGTTAACGATGACCCGGAGATTGCAAAAGAGATTGCCGCTTCCGGCGTTCATCTCGGCCAGGGTGACTTAAAGTTATTTCCGGTTAAATCGACTCGCAAGATCGTCGGTAAGGACGGGATGATAGGAGTCTCCACTCACTCGATCGAACAGTTTGAGGCGGCAAACGATGAAGATGTCGATTATATAGCGTTCGGCCCGATATTCCCAACGCTGACCAAAAATTATTGCATCGGGGCTAATGACGTTGCGAAAGTGTTAAAGGCGGCAAAGAAACCGGTCTTCTTCATAGGCGGCATAGATCTTTCTAATATAGGCGAATTGGTAAAAAAGGGTGCGCGGAATATAGCTGTTATAAGGGCAATACTCGAAGCCGATGATATAAAATTAAAGACAGAGGAGATCAAAAGATGGTTATAAAAATAAACGGGAAAACAGAATCGGTAGAAAAAGCCTATACGATAACAGATCTCGTTTCAAAAAAGGGATTGTCCCCGGAGAAGATCGTAATAGAGCATAATTTGCGCATAGTGCCGAAAGAAGAATGGGACGGCATAGCTCTAAAGGATAACGACGCTATCGAGATAGTAAGTTTTGTGGGAGGAGGCTAATAATGGAAGACATATTGAAGATAGGCGGTAAAATCATAAAAAACAGGCTATTTATAGGGACCGGGAAGTTTGCAAGTTATGCCATTATGAAACGCGCCATCGAAGTATCGCAGGCAGAAGTCGTTACTGTTGCGCTCAGAAGGGTCGATAGCAGTGCAAAATCCGAAAATATACTCGAATTTATCCCGAGAGGATGCACGATAGTACCCAATACGTCGGGCGCAAGAAACGCTGACGAGGCTGTGAGAATAGCGCGCCTTGCAAAAGCATCAGGCGCTGGGAACTGGGTGAAGATCGAAGTCGTCCAGGATAATAAATATTTATTGCCGGACAATATGGAGACTTTAAAAGCGACAGAGATCCTGGCGAAGGAAGGCTTTATCGTCCTGCCGTACATGAGCCCGGACCTTTCTATGGCAAGAAGGCTGGTTGATGCCGGCGCTGCAGCGGTGATGCCTCTCGGCTCACCCATAGGCTCTAATAGAGGCGTCAGGACAAAGGAGCTCGTAGAGATAATAGTCCGCGAGATAAAGATCCCGGTCATTGTCGATGCAGGGCTCGGCGCGCCGTCAAGCGCATGCGAGTGCATGGAGCTCGGATGTGCGGCCGTGCTTGTTAATACCGCCATAGCGATCGCTGAGGATCCTGTGGGCATGGCAAAAGCGTTCAGCGACGCTGTTCGCGCGGGAAGGCTCGGTTACCTGTCCGGGATCCCGGAGGCCGGTAAAGACGCGAAGGCGTCATCACCGCTTACAGGTTTTTTGAGAGAGGATGCATAAAGTTAAATGAGTTTTTACAATATTTACTCACAATATAAAGATTTTGATTGGAGCGCGCCCACAGAATATAAAAGGCTCGTAGAGCTCCTTTCGCCCGCCGCGGAAGCTCACTTGGAAGAAATGGCAGCTATAGCTCACAGGACAACGCTGAAATATTTCGGCAAGACGATCCAGCTGTATACCCCGATGTATCTTTCGAATTATTGCGAGAACCAGTGCGTATATTGCGGTTTCAATGCAAAGAATAATATTGCCAGGCGCAGGCTTAATATAGAGGAAGTCGAGAAAGAGGCACGCTCTATAGCCTCGACGGGCCTTAAACATATCCTGATCCTGACGGGTGAGTCTCGGGTCATGAGCCCGCTAAGCTATATAAAAGATTGCGCAAGTACCTTAAAAAAATATTTCAGCTCCATATCGATAGAGATATACCCTCTCGAAGAGAATGAATATAAAGAGCTTGTTTCAGCAGGAGTCGACGGTCTTACCATATATCAGGAAGTTTACGACGAGACCATTTACAGCCTCATGCATCCTGCCGGCCCAAAAAAAGACTACCGTTTCAGGCTCGACGCTCCTGAGCGTGGCGCACGAGCAGGGATGAGAAGCGTCAATATAGGCGCTCTTCTTGGCCTGAATGACTGGAGAAAAGAAGTTTTTTTACTGGTGCTTCACGCGAAATATCTCGAGGACAAATTCCCGGATACGGAGATAGGAGTGTCGATACCGCGCATGAGGCCGCACGCCGGGGATTTTAAAGTGCCGTTTGAAGTGAGCGATAAAAATATGGTCCAGATCATATTGGCCATCCGGCTTTTTTTACCACGCGCCGGCATATCGGTTTCGACAAGAGAGAATCCTGATTTTCGAGAAAATCTTATACCGCTCGGCATTACCAGGATGTCTGCCGGCTCTACGACAAGGGTCGGCGGCCATACCATAACGGCCGAAGAGCACGAAGACTCAGCACAGTTTAATATCTCTGACCGGCGCAGCGTTGCCCAGATCAAAGCGCTTCTAGAACAAAAGGGCTATCAGCCGGTTTTAAAAGATTGGATGCAGTTATGATAACAAAGGCATTTTATGAAGATATAATAAAGAAGATCGGTAAGACCAATTTTGACAAAGTGCAAAAGGCGAGAGTAGGCATAGCAGGCTTAGGCGGGCTTGGGTCTAACTGCGCCGCGAATCTTGTCAGGGTAGGGTTTAAAAAATTCACGTTAGCCGATTTCGACGTTATCGATCCTACAAACCTGGGCAGGCAGTTCTATTTTCAGGATCAGGTGGGAACGGCTAAGGTAGAGGCGCTTAAAATAAACCTGTTAAGGATAAATCCCGAATTGGACCTCGAAACATTTAAGAAAAAAATAGAAGCGCATGATGTGAAGAAGATATTCGAGGGCTGTGAAGTAGTCGCTGAGTGTTTTGACAAGGCCGAATCGAAGAGCATGCTCGTGACCGAGCTTTTAAAGATGGGTAAATTCGTCGTTTGCGGTTCAGGCCTGGGCGGGTTTGGGTCGAGCGACGATATAAGGATACACGAAATAAAGAAGAACCTGGTAATAGTAGGGGATCTTAAGTCAGATATCTGCAGCAAACCTCCGTTATCGCCACGGGTCAATGTGGCCGCCGCCAAACAGGCGGATATCATCCTAGATTTTGTCTTAAACCGCGCATAAAAAATATTTTTACAAAAGTACTTGACAAAATTCCTATTTTCAGTATAATGACTACTAAGTCAATCATATTTATCGGGTTTATAAAATAATAGGAAAATAGCATGAAAATCACATATAAAGGCGATTACGCTTTAAAAGCTATACTTCAATTGGCCCTGAAGTACAATGAGGATAAAAATGAAGTCGTTTCTATAAATGAGATAGCAAAAAGCGGCGACATGCCCATAAAATTTTTGGAACAGATCCTTCTTTCACTGAGAAGAGGCGGATTTGTAAAGAGCAGGAGAGGCATAAAAGGCGGTTTTGTTCTCGCAAAGGAACCGGCTGATATAACAGTCGGCGCGATAGTGCGGTTTATAGAAGGACCCATAGAACCCATCTCCTGCGTGGGAGAGGAATGTTATAAAGGATGCAAAGATGTCGCGAGCTGCATATTTCGCGGTATCTGGCAGGATGTAAAGACGGCAATATCGCTTGTCGTTGATACAGTAACTTTCGAGGACCTCGTTATCAGGTATAAGGAGAGCATTCTCCATATAGGTCCGGTGTATGACTATACTATATAGGAAAGGGAGGTACTAAAGATGAGCAAGATCGATTCAAAGCTTAAAGTAGAAACACTGGCTTTACACGGGGGTCAGGAGCCGGACCCTACGACCGGATCGAGGGCTGTGCCGATATATCAGACAACCTCGTACCAGTTCAAAAGTACGGAACATGCGGCCAACCTCTTTGGGTTAAAAGAATTCGGAAATATTTACACGCGCCTGATGAACCCGACAACGGATGTCCTCGAAAAGAGGATAGCGCTTTTAGACGGAGGCGTGGGCGCGCTTGCCGTAGCAAGCGGCTCATCAGCGATAACACTGGCTCTCCTTAATATAGCGCAAGCCGGGGACGAGATAGTGTCGGCAGACAATCTGTACGGGGGGACGTATAATCTGTTCCATTATACCTTTCCCAGGCTTGGCATCAATGTCAAGTTCGTAAAATCGAACGATATTGCCGCCATCCAAAAAGCGATAACGCCGAAGACAAAAGCGGTATATGCCGAATCGATAGGTAACCCCAAGCTTGACGTTGCGGATCTCGAGGGCATATCCAAGGTGGCGCACAAGAACGGCATACCATTTATCCTCGATAATACCGTTTCGCCGTATCTTTTGAGGCCTATCGATCACGGCGTGGATATAGTGGTATATTCGGCAACAAAATTTATAGGCGGGCACGGTACTTCACTTGGGGGATTGATCGTCGATTCCGGGAAATTCGACTGGACGAACGGAAAATTCCCGTTGATAGCAGAACCCGATCCAAGCTACCACGGCATAAAGTTTGTGGAGGCGTTAAAGCCGCTCGGTAATATCGCTTATATAATTAAGGCGCGCGTTACACTCTTACGAGACCTGGGACCGGCGCTATCGCCGTTCAATTCATTCCTGTTTTTGCAGGGGCTTGAGACTCTGCATTTGAGAATGCCCCGACACTCCGAGAACGCGCTGGCAGTAGCGAAATATCTGTCTAAGAATCCAAAAGTGAGCTGGGTCAATTATCCCGGGCTTGATTCGAGCCCGGAAAAAGAGAGGGTAAAGAAATATCTGCCCTTCGGGGCCGGCGCTATAATAGGGTTCGGTATTAAGGGCGGGCTTGAGGCGGGTAAGAAATTTATCAATTCACTTGAGCTTATTTCGCACCTTGCCAATATCGGCGACGCAAAATCACTCGCGATACATCCGGCCACGACCACTCATCAGCAGCTTTCCGCAGATGAGCAATTGTGTACAGGCGTAACACCGGATTTCATAAGATTGTCGATAGGGCTTGAGCACATCGACGATATTTTAGCGGATATCGAACAAGCGTTACAAAAATCAGGCAAATAGGAGGAAGCATTCATGCCCCGCATATTTGAAAACATAACAAAGACTATAGGCAATACGCCGTTAGTAAAGATAAGCAGGCTGTCGTATGGTTCAAATGCCGCGGTCCTCGCGAAGCTGGAATTCTTCAATCCGTTATCGAGCGTCAAGGACCGCATAGGTATAGCCATGATAGAGGATGCGGAGAAAAAAGGGCTATTAAAGAAAGGCTCGGTGATAATAGAGCCGACGAGCGGCAATACCGGGATAGCGCTCGCGTTTGTATCGGCCTCGAGGGGGTACAAACTGATACTTACCATGCCCGACACGATGTCGCTCGAGCGCAGGCAGCTATTGAAGATATTCGGCGCGGATATAGTTCTTACGGAAGGTTCAAAAGGGATGAAGGGCGCGATCGAGAAGGCCGAGGAACTTGCCAGGTCTACTCCTAATAGTTTCATACCACAGCAGTTCAATAACCCGGCGAATCCGGAGATCCACCGTAAGACCACGGCCGAGGAGATATGGGCCGATACCGACGGAAAAATAGATATATTTATCTCCGGTGTCGGGACAGGCGGCACTATTACAGGAGTCGGGGAAGTCTTAAAGAAAAGAAAAAGCGATGTGAAAATAATAGCGGTTGAGCCGGCGGACTCGCCAGTGCTATCTGGGGGCAAACCGGGGCCGCACAAGATCCAGGGCATAGGTGCCGGGTTCGTGCCGGGGGTCCTGAATACAAAAATAATAGACGAGATAATAAAAGTCGCTAACGACGACGCTGGGAAGACCGCAAGAAATCTCGCGCGCGAGGAGGGTATCTTCGCAGGTATATCGAGCGGCGCGGCGATGTGGGCGGCGCTGGAAGTCGCGAAAAGAAAAGAGTCAAAAGGCAAAACAATAGTGGTCCTCTTACCGGACACAGGAGAGAGATATCTCTCCACCTGGCTATTCCAGGAATTTTTAAAATAACAAAAGGTGATACGAAAATGAGAGAAAAAAGCGTAGGCACAGTTAAGACGGAATATTTTACTTTCGCCAAGCATCCTCACGAGTTGAGGCTGGCCTGCGGGAAGTTGCTCGGGCCAATAACGCTTGCCTATGAAACTTATGGAAAACTCAACAAAGACAAAACAAACGCCATTCTCGTTGAGCACGCCCTGTCCGGGGACTCTCACGCCGCAGGCGTGTATGAGGGCGAGAAGACATCTGGATGGTGGGATGCGTTGATAGGTCCCGGCAAAGCGCTTGATACCGAAAAATATTTTGTGATCTGCTCAAACGTGATAGGCGGGTGTAAAGGCTCGACCGGGCCGTCATCGATAGACCCAAAAACAGGGAAGCCGTACGGCCTCGATTTTCCCATAATCACTATAGCCGATATCGTGAAGGCCCAGACGCATCTTATAGACCATCTTGGCATAAAGAAGCTTCTCGGCGTTATCGGGGGCTCGATGGGCGGGATGCAGGTGCTGCAGTGGGTTGCGTCATATCCGGAACGGGTCGCAAGCGCCATACCGATAGCTACAGCCATCAAGCATTCTCCGCAGCAGATCGCTTTTGATGAGGTGGGAAGGCAGGCGATCATGGCAGATCCGGCCTGGTGCGACGGAGCTTATTACGAAAAGCTGGAACGCCCGGAAAAGGGATTGGCGGTCGCGCGTATGATAGGCCACATAACTTACATGAGCGATAAATCGATGGAAGAAAAATTTTCGCGCCGCCTTAAAGAGAAGGAATACAGCTTTAAATTTACGGCGGATTTTGAGGTCGAGGGATATCTGAGATACCGCGGGGATAATTTTGTAAAGAGGTTCGACGCGAACTCTTATCTTTACATAACGAAGGCTATGGACTATTTCGATCTTTCGGAAGGCAAGCTGGTGCCGGAAGGAAAGCATACCGATGTCCGGTTTCTGGTCATCGCTTTCAAGAGCGACTGGCTTTATCCTTCGTACCAGTCACAGGAGATAGTCCGCCAGCTAAAGATAAGAGGGATGGATGCGACTTATTGCGAAATAAATTCAACTTATGGCCACGACGCGTTTTTGCTGGAGGTAGAAGAAGAGACGCGCCTTGTAAAGCATTTCTTGGATAAGACATTTTACGGATACGACGTTGTTAAAGGACGCGAAACATAAAGATGATTGATAAAAATCACGATACCAAAAACACGATCGCCGGTGCCGTCATAAAGCAGATAGATGAAAAGGCGCGGAATTTGCGTTACGGTACCATCTTGATAAAGGTGCACGACTCTAAAATAATACAGGTGGAGATCACCGAAAAGACGCGCTTTGATAACGCAGGGAATAGCGAGGAGGGGGGTGGTATTTAAGAGTATAGAGCAGGATATTTTCTATATCCGGACAACCGGTAAAAATTTATTTATGATGAAGTACCAAAGACGACCAGACTGCTGGAGCATAAGGTACAAAAAATCTATCAAGGAGAATGAAGATGAAATACCTTACTCTGGCAGCAGCAGTTGTGTTAACATTGTTTTATGCGGACGCAGCCTTTGCCGGCGCGCCGTTTAATAATTTGGAAGGTGTAGGAGGCGTTGCCTATAACCCTCTTGCGTATCCGGCAGGATCTAAAGCATCTGATCCTGAAAAAACCGATTGGGGCAAGTCTCCTATTGGCGAAATTACCAAGTATATAGGCAAGCCTCAGTTTGGGACGTGGTACGTTAATTTAAGTGATGTGAATGTCAATTGGTTTGCGGTTGGCGTTTCTGATACTATTGCCGACCGGCTCGAGATCTCGTATGGTTTTGAGAATGTAAACCAAAAGGATGCGAAGAGTCATAACAAGAACAATATCGGCGCCAAACTTCTCGTAATTCCGGAAAACTTCAATAATTGGGAGTTTGTGCCGGCGATATCGATAGGCGGTATTTACAAGCATACCGATAATGTGCTTGGCGGTAAGACACGCCATGATGGTTGGGACGGATATGTGGTAGCTTCTAAGACTATCACGCAGTTGCCGCGCCCGATAATTATTTCAGGCGGAGCTCTTCTGACGAATTCGTATGCAACAGGCGTATTCGGGTATGATAAGCAGAGTGTCTTGACAGGCTTCGCAAACGTTGATTTAGTATTGACGGACCATATAGTTGCGGGTTTTGAATATAAGCAAGGCCCGAATTTTAATAATTTCAAGAATGCGGATTATTGGGATGTGCACGCGGCGTGGCTTGTTAATAAAAATCTTTCGCTTATAGCGGCGTACACTTATGCGGGCGATAAGAAATCGACAAAAGAAGTCGGTTTAGGCAACGGATTTGTGTTGAGTGCGCAGTACGCATTTTAGGAAGGAGAAATTCAAAATATGGAGTTCGACTCTATCAGTTTAGACCACAAGATAATTTATAAGATCGTGGATGCCGGTTCCAAGGTGCTTGACCTTGGGTGCGGCACCGGCGAACTGCTTTTCCTCCTCGCGAAAGAAAAGAACGTGAGGGCGCAGGGCATCGAAATAAACGACGAGGCCATATATAAATGCGTCGAGAGGGGCCTGAGCGTTTTTCACGGTGATATCGATCGAGGACTTAGCGAGTATCCGAATAAATCTTTCGATTACGTCATCCTGAACCAGACGATGCAGCAGGCGAAAAAGGCCGATTTCGTGATCCGGGAGTCTTTAAGGGTTGGAAAAAAACTGATAGTTGGTTTTCCTAATTTTGCGTATATTAAGGCGAGGACAAGCCTGTTCTTCAAGGGAAAGACACCGATCACAAAGGCTTTGCCGTACCATTGGTATGACACCCCGAACCTTCATTTCCTGACGATAAGCGATTTTAAAGATTATTGTAAAGAGAAAAATATCGATATCCTGGAAGAGCGCTACCTTAACGGTAAGGGTGAGGTAAAATTCTGGCCCAATCTTTTCGCCCTCAATGCCGTTTTTGTCCTTGAGAAACGATGATCAGGTACAAAAAAATAAAAATCGGTAAAAAGTACATAGAAGCCCTCTTATTCAACCTGTCTAGCAGGAACCTGATAGTCCTGAAAGGGCGTAAAGGTTACATCATGTGCGGCTACCTGAATTTGAAAGCGGCCCGGAAATTTAAAGACGCGGCGGCAATGATAACCGGCATATCCACCATAGCTGAGGCGCTTAAGGCAAGGATATCAGCCGTTACGCCATCCGCCGCGAAGATCGGCATTTATAAAAACCAACCCGTAAAAGAAGCGCTCAGCATCATAGCTTAAATGCAAATTTTGCACTAATAAATTGTAATTCTTATGGTATACTTACTTTAAATGGAACAATTTACTCATATATTTCTCCACTATCTTAAAGAGGTCATTCCCGCCCTCGCGCTAGGATTTTTCATAAGCGGGTTTGTGCATGAATTCATCCCGGAAGACCTAGTCCTGAAATATCTGGGAAAATCCGGCATCAAGCCGATATTCTATTCGACGCTCATCGGGACATTTCTGCCGGTATGCTGCTGGGGGTCGCTCCCCATTGCCATAAGCTTTTATAAGAAGGGCGCGAAGCTTGGGCCGGTCCTCGCATTTCTCGTCGCAACGCCTGCCACATCTATAAGCGCGCTCCTTGTAGTATACAGCGTTCTTGGCCTGCAGTTCGCCGTCTATATTTTCTTCGCCGTAATAATAATGGGAATAACGATCGGCCTTATAGGCAATTCCATAAAAGTCGAGTCCCGCAGGACACAGGAAAACATCACATGCCCGCATTGCGATATGAAGTCGGAGCACACCCACCAACAAAAGACTACCGCGCAGAAACTTGTATCCGCTTTAAAATATGCCTTCATCGAACTGCCTAAAGAAATAGGCCTGGAACTGTTTATAGGCCTTATCCTAGCCGCAGTTGTCAGCACATTTCTTCCGGTTGGGAAGCTGATAAAGAATTATCTTGGCGGCTGGTTCGGTTATGTATTCAGCATAGTCTTCGGCATAGTCATGTATCTTTGCTCTACGGCAAGCGTTCCTCTGGTAGACAGTCTCATGAAACAGGGGATGAACGTTGGCGCGTGTATGACGCTACTTCTGATAGGTCCGGTCACAAGTTATGGCACAATACTTGTTCTCAAAAAAGAGTATGGATTAAAGGTCCTGACAGTATTTTTGGCGTCACTTATAGTTACATCGCTCATATTAGGCTTAGGCTTTCAGATCATTTCGCGTTAAACTAAAAAAGGATGAAATATGGCCAAAAGCAGACTTTTATTGATCGATGATGAGAAAGATTTTGTAGATGCGCTTTCCTTGAGGCTCGAAGCGAAAGGTTATGACATAATAAAGGCATTCGACGGTAAGGAGGGATTGGAAAAGGCTCATGCCTCCAACCCGGACCTGATAATTCTCGACATAATGATGCCTGAGATGAACGGATACGATGTTTGCCGAAAACTGAAGATAGACCAGAAATTCAATAAGATCCCGGTAATTATGCTCACCGCAAAATTTGAGCCTAACGATATAACTTTTGGAAAAGAGATGGGGGCCGAAGCTTATCTGACCAAGCCGATAGAGCTCGAGGTATTGTCACAGAAGATCGCGGAACTTTTGAAAGAAAAAGGCATTGATATGGGGGATGCAAAATAATGGCGCGACGACCGAAAAACAAATATTTTGCGTTTTTTGTTTTTGTAATCGCAATTTTTTTAATTATATCTCACAGTGTCTTCGCAGAAGAAAAGCCGCTTTCGCTTGATAGGGCCGTTAACGAGGCGCTCGAACGCAATCCGGAAATACTTGCCGCAAAGCGCGCCTATGAAGCTGCCAATGCCAGGATATGGCAGGCCGCGAGTTTAAGCGATCCCGTGCTCGGTTTCGAATACGATAAGATCGACGCGGATAGAGCGCTTACAGGCGAGCCGATGAAGATGTACTCGCTCTCGCAGGACATTCCCTTTCCGACAAAGCTATATCTTCGCGCTAAGATCGCGTCGAAGATGGCGCGGATGGCTTATGAGAATTATAAAGCAAAAGAGAAGAGTATAATAGCGCAGACGAAAAGCGCCTACGCGGAACTATTTCTTACCTATAGGACGGCAGTGATACAGAATGAAAATAAGTCTATACTGGGACAGTTTTCATCTTCTGCCGAAACACGTTATTCCGCAAACCGGGGGACTCAGGCCGACGCGTTGAAGGCTCAGATAGAGCTTGCTAAGATAGACGCTGAACTTATTATGCTGGAACAAAAGCGCCTGACTTCCCAGGCGAAGCTGAATGTGCTGATGAATAGGGACCCGCGAGAAGAGCTTGGCGAGCCAGTTGCCGTAGAGCCTGTCAATTTCAATAAACCGATAGATGAGCTATATCTCGATGCGAAACACAACAATCCCGAATTAAAGGCATATAGTTACGCGATCGATCGAGGCAGAGCCGCTTATGATCTATCGCTCAACGAATTCATGCCGGACTTTGAGGTGAAGTTCAGGCAGATGGTAAAGCGTGACAGGGTTGACGAAAAATCATGGGCAGGGATGCTCGGCGTGACCGTGCCGCTATGGTTTTTCCAGAAACAGGCTTTTGGCGTAAAAGAGATGAGGTCTGAGCTAGAAATGCTGCAAGCCGAATACAGGGCAAAAGAGAACATGATCCTGTTCGACGTAAGAGATGCTTATGCCAGGGTTGAGGCAAACAAGAAAATAGTCGAATTATACGAAACGGCTTTTTTGCCTCAGGCCGACCAGACCGTAAAAGCGGCTCTGAAAGGATATGAGTCCGGCCAAGCCGATTTTCTTACTCTTCTCGACAGCCAGCGGATGCTGACAGAATTCAAGCTCGATCACTATAAAACTATACTTGAATTCAGGATAGCGCTCGCGGATCTTGAAAGAACGGTCGGGATAAACCTCGACAAATCAGAGAAGGATGACAGCCATGCGAAGAAATAAAATTATTTTGTTATCTGTATTTTGTCTTTTATCTTTAGCCTTTGGCCTTTTGTCTTTAACGGGCTGCGGACATCATGAGAAGGCAGCAGCCGGATCGCACAAAGTGCTATACCATTGCCCCATGCATCCGAGTTATACCTCAGATAAGCCGGGCGATTGCCCGATATGCGGTATGAAGTTAGTAAGGGTAGAGAATGCAGAAAAGCCAGCCGTTGCGGTTTCTGCCGGACAATCCGTAACACCGGCAGACGAGAAGTCTTTGGAAGAAGTCTGCGTGGAGCATAAATGCACTATGAAGGGCTGTGTGATGGATGTCAAGGCCCATATCAAGCCGGGCGAAAGGATCATTTGCCCTGTATGCGGAGAGGTTATATCTACAACGAGCGGCAAAGTTGTCGAGATAGTCAAACAGCCACCGGTTCAGGAACAAGGCTCGGTAAGCACGACCCCGGGAAAGGCCCGCAAGCTGCTTTACTATCGCAACCCCATGAATCCCGAGGCTACATCGCTAGTGCCGATGAAAGATTCTATGGGTATGGATTATGTGCCTGTTTATGAAGAGCCTTCCGCGGGGACCTCCGGTCCGACCATAATGATAAGCCCGGAAAAGCAGCAGCTTATCGGAGTAAAAACAGAAGCCGTTCAGAAGAGGGCGCTCGACAAGGTAATAAGCGCTTCCGGCAAGATCGCTTATGACCCTGAGCTTGCCGTTACGCAGGAAGAATTTATCCAGGCGCTCACCAACGAGGATAATGTTAAAGATTCGCCGCTCAAGGATGTAGTCGACAGGGCAAAGTCCATGACCGACGCGGCACGAAATAAACTGAAGCTTTTGGGCATGAATGACAACGAGATCGTCGAGCTCCAGAAGACCCGCACGGCGCAAACCAATCTTTATCTTCCTAAATCCGGCGAAAGCGTATGGGCATACATAGACATATACGAATACGAAATAGGGGCCGTAAAAATAGGCGATAAGGTAGAGATAGAAGCTATCTCTTATCCCGGCGAAACATTCACCGGGATAATAAAATCGATAAACCCTGTGCTCAATCCCGTGACGAGGACCAATCAGGTAAGGGTCGAGATAGAAAACAAAGATAATAAATTAAAGCCGGAAATGTTCGTGAACGCGAAGATCCGCGTTGTGCTGGGTGAGAAATTGGCAGTCCCCGAGTCCGCTGTCCTGGACACGGGTTTACGTAAAATAGTCTATCTCTCAAAACCCGACGGTGTGCTTGAATCGCGTGAAGTTGAGCTCGGCCAGAAGGCAGAGGGATATTACGAAGTGCTGAGCGGTCTCACAGAAGGCGATGTGGTGGTAACGAGCGGCAATTTTCTCGTCGACTCGGAAAGTAAATTAAAATCGCGATGATCGAAAAGATAATCGAATTCAGCGCTAAAAATAAATACATAATCATAATCTTCGTGCTTGCCGCGATGATCCTCGCGGTCTATTGTATAAAAAACATGCCACTCGACGCCATCCCGGACCTCTCTGATACCCAGGTTATAATCTATTCCCGCTGGGACCGCTCACCCGATATCATCGAAGACCAGGTTACATATCCTATCGTCAGCGCGCTTTTAGGAGTGCCGCACGTGAAGGCGATACGCGGATTTTCCGATTTTGGGTTTTCTTATGTTTATGTTATTTTTCAGGATGGCACCGATATTTATTGGGCGCGCAGCCGTGTTCTCGAATATTTAAGTAAGATAACCCCGCGCCTTCCGGAAGGTGTTAAAACAGAGCTTGGGCCCGACGCTACAAGTGTAGGATGGGTATACCAGTATGCGCTTGTCGACAAGACGGGAAAGAACGACTTGGCGAAACTTCGCACTATCCAGGATTGGTACATGCGTTACTGGCTGGGCAGCGTTCCAGGCGTGGCAGAAGTCGCTTCCGTCGGCGGTTTCCAGAAACAATACCAGGTGAGCGTAGAGCCCGCGGCCTTATTGCAATATAAAATTCCGATAGGTAAAGTTGTTGACGCCATCCGCGACAACAATAATGACGTCGGCGGCCGCCTCGTGGAATTCTCCGGCACCGAATACATGGTCCGCGGAAGAGGTTATGCCAAGTCTATCCAGGATATCGAGAGTATAGTTGTCGGGACCGATGTGTCCGGTACGCCCATTCTCGTGAAAAACATAGGCCGCGTCGCATTAGGCCCTGATATCCGCCGCGGCGTAGCCGATCTCGACGGCGAAGGCGATACCGTAGGCGGCATAGTCATAATGCGGCAGGGCGAGAACGCGCTGAATACGATAAGCCGCGTTAAAGAAAAGATAGCGGAAATAAAGTCTTCGCTGCCTAAAGGCGTCGAGGTGCTCACGACTTATGACCGCTCAGAACTGATAAAACGTTCCGTCGATACTCTAAAACACCAGTTGATCGAAGAGATGATAATAGTAAGTTTGGTAATACTCGTATTCCTGTGGCATTTCCCGTCCGCGATAGTCCCGATAGTGACGATACCGATCGCAGTGTTATTATCGTTCATTCCAATGTTCGGCCTGAGGCTTACCTCGAATATCATGAGCCTCTCGGGTATAGCGATATCGATAGGAGTGCTAGTTGATGGCGCTATCGTCGAAGTGGAGAATGCTTATAAGAAATTACAGCTTTGGCAATCCGGAGGTAAAATTGGCGATTTTCATGAAATACGGTTAAAGGCGCTCAAAGAGGTAGGGCCGTCCGTATTCTTTTCACTTCTTGTTATTGCGGTAGCGTTCATACCGGTCTTTACGCTCGTCGACCAGGAAGGCAGATTATTCAGGCCGCTTGCCGCAAGTAAAAACCTGGTGATGGCAATAGCAGCACTGTTAGCCATAACGCTCGATCCTGCCATAAGGATGTTATTTACGAGGATGGAGTATAAACATTTCAAGCCGGCCTGGTTATCGAAACTATATAATACGGTCACCGTTGGAAAATATTATCCGGAAGAAAGTCACCCGGTCAGTAAATTATTGTTTAGAATTTATGAGCCGGCCTGTAATTTTGTCCTGGAGCATAAAAAAGGCGTGATCATAGGCGCTATCGTCTTGATGCTCTCCGCAATACCCGTCTATTTCCATCTTGGCTCGGAATTCATGCCGCCTTTGAATGAAGGGACGATCCTTTACATGCCGACGACGCTCCCGGGCATATCCGTGACCGAAGCCTCGAAGCTTCTCCAGACGATGGATAAAATATTAAAAGATACCCCGGAAGTGGAAAGAGTTTTCGGCAAGGCGGGCAGGGCTGATACGTCTACGGATCCCGCGCCGTTCTCCATGATGGAAACTACTATAATATTAAAACCGGAAAACAAATGGCGAAAGACTCACTGGTGGGGCGGGAGGATCACATATAATGAACTTGTGGACGATCTGGACCGGAAGATGCAGTTCCCCGGGGTTACGAATGCCTGGACCATGCCGATCAAAGCGCGCATAGATATGCTGTCTACGGGCGTGCGCACGCCCGTTGGCATAAAGATCTACGGCTCTGACCTTAAAGCGATAGAAAAGATCGGAACAGAAATAGAAGGGATATTGAAAGATGTCAAAGGCACGCGCTCAATTTATGCGGAGCGCGTTACGGGTGGCTATTTTGTCGATTTCGATATTAAGCGTGACCAGCTTGCCAGATACGGTCTGAGCGTCAAGGACGCCGAAATGGTAATAATGTCTGCAATAGGCGGCGAACCTGTTACGACTACGGTGGAAGGCAGGGAGCGTTATACCGTAAATGTGCGCTACCCGCGGGAATTGCGCGATGATCTGGATAAACTTCGACGCGTGCTGGTCGCAACGCCCAACAACGCCCAGATACCGCTGGGCGAGATCGCGGATATCCATCTTTCGCTCGGGCCGTCGATGATACGCGACGAAGGAGGCATGCTCTCGGGTTACGTCTATGTCGATATAACGGGCCGGGACGTGGGAGGCTATGTTAAAGACGCCAAAGCGCTTGTGCAAAAAGAGCTGAAACTTCCCGACGGATATTCTATCCAGTGGAGCGGCCAGTTCGAGAATATGCTTCGGGTGAGGGACCGGCTGAAGGTCGTCCTGCCGATAACCATATTTATAATATTCGTTCTTCTATATATGAATACAAAATCGGCGGTGAAGGCCTCTATCGTCATGCTCGCTGTTCCTTTTTCGCTTGTAGGCGCCATCTGGTTATTATATATTCTGCATTACAATATTTCCATCGCTGTATGGGTAGGCATGATCGCGCTCATGGGGCTGGATGCCGAGACAGGAGTCTTCATGCTGTTATTTTTAGACCTCTCTTATAATGAAAGAGTAAGGGAAGGCAGGATGAATACTGACCAGGACCTGAAAGAAGCTATAATTCACGGCGCAGTTAAGCGCATAAGGCCGAAGATGATGACAGTGACGGCAATGTTCATGGGCCTCATACCTATAATGTATGCTATGGGTACGGGCGCCGACATGATGAAACGCATAGCTGCTCCCATGATAGGCGGCGTATTTACGAGCTTTATCATGGAGCTTTTAGTATACCCTCCTATATATGCAATGTGGAAGGGCCGCCAGATGAAGAAAGGCATTAAAACTTAAATATGGAAGTCTTAAGCGCATTATGGACTTTTCCCGCGATCATCTTAGCGGCAATGCTTATTACGTGGGCAGCCGAAAGCGGCCAATTTTTCATTTCGCAGGGCCTTGCGCTGGCAGTGCTCGCCTGGGTGCAGACACTGCCGGAATTCGCGGTCGAAGCGGTCATCGCGCTCGACGCCGCAAAGGATCCATCCAAGATGCATCTCATAACCGCCAACTTTACAGGGTCTTTAAGACTCTTTGTGGGCTTAGGTTTTCCGATGGTATATTTTGTCAGTTTGTTTTTTGGGAAAGCTAAAGGCCAAAACGTAAAAAGCTGGGTCATAAAGCTCGACGATGAGCATTCAATAGCGATCCTTTCGATACTGCCCGCGATCATCTATTTTTTGGCCATCTATTTTAAAGGCACGCTGAATATTTTCGACGGGCTTGTCTTGACCGCGATCTATTTTCTATATCTTTATCTACTGTCAAAAATGCCTCCGCACGACACGGAAGGGATCGAGGACATGGGGCGGATACCCAAATATGTCGTCAGATCTAAATATCCGCTCAACGTAATAGGGATAACGGGCCTTTTTGTCCTCGGTGCGGTAATAATATATTTTTCAGCGCAGCCTTTCCTTAATTCAATGCTTGCCATAGCGGTTTCGATCGGCGTTTCGCAGTTCGTCTTCGTCCAATGGGTAGCTCCTTTCTTAAGCGAATTCCCGGAAAAACTATCGGCTTTTTACTGGGCAAAAAAAGTGACGAAAGCGCCGATGGCGCTTATCAATTTCGTATCCTCGTCCATCAATCAATGGACGATCCTCGCGGCAATGATACCGTTCATATATTCTTTCGGAGTGGGACGAATAGCGCCTATTATTTTTGACGACCACCAGAGGCTCGAAATACTTTTGACTATCGTCCAGTCGTATCTCGCGTTCCTGTTTTTGGCGAGCATGGATTTTCATATTTTTGAGGCGTGCGCCTTATTTATATTATGGCTGGTCCAATTCTTAGTTCCTTCTACAAGGCACGCGATGGTGTGGATCTACGGCGCGTGGGCGGCGATCGAAACCGTGAGGCTCATTAAAGATTTTAAAAGGCCGAACGCGTTCCATAGTTTTTTGAAATTAAGCAGGAGCCATTTAAAGATTTTGAAATGACGCTGCGCTATGGCATGCTATAATATGACAAAGGAGGGCGGCATGAAAATAAATAAAATGATTACGACGGGAATTGCAATACTGGTGGCCGTAACAGCCGTTTTGATCTTTTCGAACAAGATCATAAAAGCGGAAACGAATGGCGATATCAGCGCTATATCGGCAAAATTAGACGAAACGCTGAATAACCAGAAGTCTATAATGCAGGATCTCTCGTCGATAAAACAGGAACTTAATATAATAAAGATAAGGGTGACGCAGCAACAATAATGCAGACAGACAGCGTTTCTTACATAGTAGCATTTTCAGCCGGACTATTGACATTTCTCTCACCATGTCTGTTGCCTCTAATACCGTCATTCATTGCCTACATAACGGGCGTATCGTTCGCCGACCTGAAAGACGCGGAAAAGAAGGGCGAGATCAGGAAAAAGGCCGTGATCCACTCGCTTCTTTTCATACTGGGTTTTTCCATAATATTCATACTCTTGGGCCTCACGGCGACTTTTATCGGTAAGGCGCTTTTTCAATATCAAAAAGTGATGCGTTTAGGCGGCGGCTGCCTCATAATACTTTTCGGGCTGCACCTGACGGGTATTATAAAGTTGGATTTCCTGGCAAAAGAGAGAAAGCTGAATGTTTCAGTCAAAAGGGCGACATACCTGGGTTCATTTCTGATAGGGGTAACGTTTGCCGCCGCATGGACGCCTTGTGCAGGGCCCATCCTCGGCTCGATACTCGTATTGGCCGGAACCAAAGCGAGCCTCTTTGAGGGCGCAAAGTTACTGACCGCCTATTCGCTCGGAATAGCGTTACCATTTTTTGCGACGGGCCTGGCCGTGAACTATTTTCTGGAATATTTCAATAAATTCAAAAATGTGCTCAGAATAGTGAATATTATCGGAGGGCTATTGCTGATAATCGTCGGAATTCTCGTCGCGACGAATTATCTGCAGGTAATTTCGGAAAATTTGTTAAAGACCTTTACAAGATAGGAGGATGGGGCGTATGAAAAATTTGTCGAACAAGATAATGATCTGCATGTTGACGATATTTTTAGTCACCGGCTGCGCCAAAGGGAACGCGGTCGAGATCGGGGGCAAAGCGCCGGATTTTACACTTACCGACATTAACGGCAAACAGGTGAGCCTGTCAGAATTTAAGGGCAAGGGCGTAATACTCGATTTCTTCGCGAGCTGGTGCCCGCCATGCAGGCAGGAGATCCCGGATTTTATAAAATTGCAGAGCGCATATGCGGCAAAAGGTTTTACGATCATAGGCGTTTCGCTGGTCAGCCTGAAAGAGGCGAAGGACTTCGCTGCGCAAATGGGGATAAATTATCCGGTGCTGATAGACGACGGCAAGGTGAGCCTCGCATACGGGCCCGTGAGGTCCATTCCTACGACATTCGTGATCGACAAGGATATGAAGATCTTGAAGATGTATATAGGATTCAAGTCGAAGGAAGCGTTCGAGATGGATATACAGGAATTGATAAAATAGACCGTAATCTTAAGGAGATCAAGATGGATAAAACAAAAATAGAGAAAGCGTTAGCTAAAATAAGGGTGGGATTGCAGCAGGACGGCGGGGATATCGAGCTTGTTGGCATCGAAAAGGATATAGTCAAAGTCCGTCTCAAAGGCGCGTGCGCAGGGTGTCCGATGAGCCAGATGACGCTGGCGAATTTCGTCGAGGCGGAACTGAAGAAAGAAGTGCCGGAAATAAAACGCGTCCAGGCGGTGTAAGGTGATAAATTTTTCGCTTTCGTGGTAAAATGTGATGCGTCGAGTGGTTCGCTCAGGACGCTCAATTTTGGACCATGCCAAAATTTTCGCTCGGTAAAACTTGCGCGAACGCTGTCGCGCAAGTTTTAACGCCTGAGCTCACCACATCGCCACATCACATTCCTCAAGGATTGAAAAATTTTATCGGAGGAATGAACAGGAAATTTTTCGCTTCGTCAG
>PLNN01000043.1 GCA_003142795.1 Candidatus Omnitrophota bacterium | reverse complement strand
TTATCTCTTCGGCGGTCCTCTCTCCGACCATCAGGTTGTAATTCTTTTTAACATAATTTATGATCGCCTCGTCCAGCTCATCTCCGCCGACACGTACCGATTTGGAAAATACCACGCCGGCAAGTGAAATGACTGCCATCTCTGTTGTGCCGCCGCCTATATCGATTATCATATTCCCGGAAGGCTCTGAGATGGGAAGGCCGACGCCTATGGCCGCTGCCATGGGCTCCTCGATCATGAAGACTTCTCTGGCGCCTGCGTGCAGGGCGGAATCTTTAACGGCTCTCTTCTCTACTTCGGTTATGCCTGAAGGAATGGCTATTACTATCCTGGGACGGACGAGAGGTTTTTTGGAATTTACTTTCTTGATGAAATACCGGAGCATGGCTTCAGATATTTCGAAATCGGTTATGACGCCGTGGCGCATCGGCCTTATCGCGACGATATTGCCGGGAGTCCTCCCAAGCATCCTCTTGGCCTCTTCGCCTACCGCAAGGACATTCGAGGTGCCGGCCTCAACAGCGACTACGGACGGCTCGCACAGGACTATGCCCTGGTTCATGAGATAAACAAGCGTCGTCGCAGTGCCAAGATCTATGCCCATGTCGTTGGAAAAAAGTCCGAGCGCGTCGTTGTATAACTTGCTCGCGGCGTTTAAGATGCGTTTCAGATTCATGCTATCTCCTGTATTAGGTGGATATTAACAAAAAACGCGTATAATGTCAAATAGAAACTATCGAAATTTCTAGGGTCTAAAATTTTTCGGGTTCTATCGCTTCCTCGGCTTTGAAACCCAAGNNACCCAAGTAAATTTATGGGTCCTGTCCTCGGTCGCCTTTCGGCGCTTTTTCGGCCGAAGCGGGTTTACAATATCGTGGTAAAGCTAAGCGCGTATCTATGTGCTGCCAGGATTGCCTGCCCGTCCAGCGCCTCTAAACCCGGTTAGCTTATATCGCAATCCTAAGCCGGCAGCACCCCATCCGCTTCGGCCTTGTTTTGCGCCTCAAGGCTGGACCTCGGCCACCCATAAATTTACCAGTAAACGTCTCGGTTCGCGTCACCCGAAAGATTTACTCAACCCCCATGGCCAGTCGGCCATTTAACAACTACGGTAAAATTTTTCGCGTCCTCAGATGGCAGAACTTTGGTGGTCCGCCTGGAGCGACTGTTAAAAATTTCGATACTTTGGGGCGGTTTAGAAAGGCCAATGAAACTGCTCAANNTCGACGCATCACATTCTACCACTGATGCGAAAAATTTTATTTCAGTTTCTCAAGTACGTCAAAAAATTCCGGGAAGGATTTTGTGATGCACCCCGCATCGTCTATTACGCTGGCACCCTTCGCGGTCAATGCCGCTATTGCCATTGCCATGCACGTCCGGTGATCGCCGAAGCTTCTCAAATTGGCCGAGCCCTTAAGAGACTCCACTCCCTCTATCGTGATCTCGTCCTTATTAACCTCTATCCGGGCTCCCATCCTTTCGAGATTTTCTTTCATTGAATTTATCCTGTCCGTTTCCTTAACTCGTAATTCTTCCGCACCCTTTATAACTGTCTTTCCTTTGGACAATGATGCGAGGACAAATATGATCGGGAGTTCATCTATTATGCCGGGTATATCGCTTTCTTCGATGACAATACCCTTGGTCCTTGATGCTTCGACCTCGACGTCTCCGACCGGCTCGAACATTCCGCGCTTATTCAGGACATTTATCTTCGCGCCCATCCTTGACATTACCTCCAATATTCCTGCGCGTGTCGGATTTATACCGACCCCGTCGATCCTGATCTTTGAATCCTGCAATAAAACGGCCCCTGCCATAAAAAAACTGGCGCTGGAAACGTCACCCGGGACCTCAAAAGATCTGCCTTTCAATTCCGGACCGCCCTTAAGAGATATCTTCAGTCCATCTACTTTTATATCCGCGCCGTAATATTTAAGCATCCGTTCAGTATGATCGCGGGATTTGAATGCTTCTTCTATTATAGTCGTACCATCCGCGTAAAGGCCGGCAAACAGTATGGCGCTCTTCACCTGAGCGCTCGGTATGGGCATCCGGTAGTTTATAGGCTTTACTGCACCGCCTGATATTGAGAGCGGCGGGAACCCGCCCGTAGCAGTTGTAATGCCGGCGCCCATTTGCAAAAGCGGCTCTACCACTCTCATCATCGGGCGATTCGATAAAGAAGTGTCGCCTTCCATGGTCGAATCGAACTTCTGACCTGCCAATATGCCTGCTAATATCCTCATGCTCGTTCCGGAATTGCCGACGTCTATAGCGCTCTTGGGTTTTTTAAGTTCTCTCAATCCTTTTCCGGAAATGATGGTGTGCTTTCCTTCTTTCTTGATCGTTATTCCCATATCCCTGAAAGCGCGGATAGTGTAATTGCAGTCGTCGCAGTCGAGGAGATTCTTAACGCGCGTCTGGCCTTCGGCGATCGAGCCTATCATAACTGCCCTGTGCGATATCGACTTGTCTCCGGGCAGCGTCATCTGCCCCACCAGTTTTTTTACCGGTTCAATTTTTTTTGAGCTCATCTATCAATTCCTTCATGTCTTCAGGAAGATTGGCCGTAAATTCCATATATTTCTTTGTGACTGGATGGATAAAACCTATCGTCTTGGCGTGAAGAGCCGGCCGGAATAGCGTCGACCTCGTTCCGTACTTTACGTCTCCCAGCAATGGATATCCTATATATGCCATATGAACTCTTATTTGATGCGTCCTGCCTGTTTCTATGCGCACCTCTAAGAGCGTGGAGTCTTTAAACCTTTCAAGGACCTTATATCGGGTTAAGGCATCTTTACTTCGCACAAAATTTACCGCCATTCTCTTCCTGTCGCGCGCATGTCTTCCTATCGGCAGCTCTATGATGCCATTATCCAGCTGCACAACGCCTTTCACAACGGCTATGTAAACTTTTTTTATCGATTTCGCTTTGAATTGCTTTGCCAGGCCCTTGTGCGCCCGGTCGGTCTTCGCCACGACCAAAAGCCCGGAGGTCCCCTTATCTATACGATGAACTATTCCCGGCTTCATGACGCCGCTTATTCCCGAAAGGTTCTTGCAATGGTTAAGAAGCGCATTGACCAGCGTCCCTTCATAATTTCCCGGGGCCGGATGGACCACCATGCCGGCAGGCTTATTCACTACCAACAGGTCTTTGTCTTCGTACACTATGTTAAGAGGGATCTTTTCCGCATTTATGGTAGATGCTATTGCCGGCGGGACCCTTACTTCGATCGATTCTTCCGCGCTCACTTTGTGATGGCTTTTGGCAGGTTCGCCGTTTAAAAGAATATTGCCTTCGTTGATCATTTTTTGGATAAACGACCTCGAAATATCTTCGGGCAGGTTTTCAACCAGATATTTATCCAGCCTCTTGCCTTTGTCGTTTTGATCTACCGTAAATGTGAATTTTTTCTTTTCCACTGGTTCGCCTTATACAAAAAAGTAACTATGGCCATAAAAAGCACAGCGATGCTTATCAGCTGGGACATAGTGAGTCCGAATAGTATCCTGGGATTGTCCGCCCTCAGGAACTCTATAAGAAATCTTTTATAAGAATAGAGAGCGCAATAACCGAGAGCTATCTCTCCTGTAAAATTTTTCCTATCCTGCCAAACCCTCAATATCAGGAATATAAGGAAAAGCGCAACGGCCGCATATATTTGCACCGGATAGCGCGGCGTAGGGTCATTGACGCTCCGGACAGCAAGCATGCAACCAGGGTCCGAGGGAAGGCCGTAACAGCACCCATTCAACAGGCATCCTATCCTGCCGAAGGCCTGGCCCAGAGCGAAATAGGGCGTTACCAGGTCCATGACGCTCCAGAAATCCAATTTAGCCATCCTTAAATACAATACCGCCGCCCCCAACGCTGATAAAAAACCGCCGTACCACACGAGCCCGCCCTTCGACAGCTTGAATATCTCTATGGGATCGGCGGCATAATAAGGGAGGTTCAATAACACATACAAAAGCCTTGCCCCGACAATGCCGGATACCAGGATAATTATGCACAGGTCCAGCATTTTATTTTTGTCGATCTGGAATTTAGGCGCGCGCCTGTAGATGCTGAAGACCGCTGCGGCAAAACCGATAGCGACCATCATGCCATACGAATATATTGTGAACGGTCCGATCTTCAGGAGGATTGGATGCATAGTATTACGCTTTGGATCTTGAGTTGGTAGCCCACATGTTCAATACGAGAATGGCAACGCCTATCGTAATGCAGGAATCGGCTATATTGAACACCGGCCAAACGCGAAAGTCCAGAAAGTCTATCACGCACCCATGCGCGATCCTGTCAAGGAGATTCCCGGCAGCGCCTCCCAGGATAAGGCCAAGGGCCCAGGTAAAAACACTGTTCATTTCCTTATGTTTTAAAATATAACCGACGATCGCCCCTATTACCGCGAAAGAAAATAATATAAATATTATCCTTTGGCCTTTGAATAACCCGAATGCGGTCCCGGTATTCAGGACAAGCGTAAAATTGAATATCCCGGGGATCACCTTCATAGATTGTCCCATAAAGATATGGTTTATTACTATCGATTTAGTGATCCTGTCCACTATGAAGACGCCCGCAGCGATCCAGAATATCATTTCTTCTCGTTGGTCTTTTGGCACTCTATGCACAGCTCACCGTGAGGCAATGCCGCAAGGCGTTTTTTCGGTATCGGTTTATTGCACTGCAGACAGTAACCGTAAGTGCCATCCTCGACGCGTTTCAACGCTTCGTCGATATAGTATAAAAGCGTTTGTTCCGATGTGGCCCTGCCCAGCGAAAAATCCCTTTCGTAATCGTCGCTTGCCTGGTCGGCCATGTGATATGAATAGCCTGACAAGTCGCCGGAGGCGTCGCGCGCGGATTTATTGAGGGTATTATGAGCTATATACGAAAGATCTCCGCCGATAGTCTCCCTCTCCTTGAGCAACAATGCCTTGTATTTCTTGAGCACTTGCCTTGGCATCTTTTTCAGCTTCGGAGCTTTTTTTGCTTTCGGCATCTTCTCCAGTTTTGGAGCTTTTTTAACTTTAAATATTTTTTTCGTCTTTACCGTATTCTTTTTGCCGACTATTTTTTTACGCTTTGCCATTATATTTTCTCCCTTTTAAACGTTATGTTACTGATCTGACACATCTCTCACAAAGGGTCGGATGCTGTGCGTCCGAGCCTACCAGCGGACTGTAATTCCAGCACCTCTGGCACTTTGTGCCTTTTGCTTTTTCTACATATACAGCGATAGGAACATTCGTCTCCATATCGCTCTTATTGAACGCGTCTTCTTTCAATTCCACCGCTGAAACTATAAATAGATATCGAAGGATATCTTTATTCTCTTTCAGTAATTTAACGTAACCTTCATCTGCGGAAGCCAATAGCACCGTCGCCTCAAGGCTTGAGCCTATTTCGCCGGATTGGCGCTTGGTTTCCAGCTTCTTCAGCACGGCTTCCCTGACGGCAATGAGACGGGCCCATTTTTTTTCTAAATTTTCATCGAACCATTTATCGTGATTATCCGAAGGCCATGCCTCGAGATGTATCGATCCGCTCTTCGACTTTACATTAACGTAGCTCCAGGCCTCTTCGGCTGTAATACTCAATAGCGGCGCCATTATCTTGATAAGCCCCATAAGCAATTCAAACATGGCGGTCTGCCCGGACCTGCGCTCAAGCGAATCAGGCTTAAAAGTATACATCCTGTCCTTCAGAATATCAAGGTATACGGACGATATTTCATATACGCAGAAGTTATAGACATCCCGGTAAACCTTGTGAAAAGAATAGGCGTCATAATTTTCCGCGGATGATCTTATCAGGCCCGATAACCGGGAGAGGACCCACCTGTCGATCTCAAGCAGTTTATCATACGGGACAGTATTTTTTTCGGGGTCAAAATCATACAGGTTGCTTAAAAGATACTTATAGGTATTCCTTATCTTTCGATACGCGTCCGCAAGCCGCGTCAATATCTCATCGGAAAGCCTTACGTCTTCGCTGTAGTCGCTCGACGCTACCCACAGCCTCAGGATATCGGCCCCGCTCTTCTTCATCACCTGCTCGGGCGTTATGACATTGCCTAGTGACTTCGACATCTTCTTGCCAACGCCATCCACGACGAAACCGTGAGTCAATACGCTTTTATACGGCGCTCGGCCGTCTATTCCCATTGCGGTTATAAGCGCGGACTGGAACCATCCCCTGTGCTGGTCTGAGCCTTCAAGATAAAGTTCTGCAGGGTAATCCAACTCCTGCCTCTTCTTCAGCACAGCCTGGTGGCTCACGCCCGAATCGAACCAGACATCTATTATATCCGTCTCTTTGGTAAAATCCTCGTGACCGCATTTATGGCATTTTACCGATTTCGGCAATAATTCTTCTTCTTTCCGGACAAACCAGGCATCTGCGCCTTCTTTTTCGATCAGACCGGCGACATGCGCTATGACCTTCGCGTCGAGAAGGGCCTCTTTACAATTTTTGCAATGGAACGCTATTATAGGAACACCCCAATATCTTTGCCGCGACAGGCACCAGTCGGGGCGGTTGGCGACCATGGCCGATATCCTGGACTGGCCCGCCTCCGGCACCCACTTCACTTTCGCGGATATGGAATCCAGCATCTTTTTCCTCAGGTCATCATGATCGATCTTCATGAAATATTGTTCCGTGGCGCGGAATATTATTGGCTTTTTGCATCTCCAGCAATGAGGATATGAATGCGTCACTTCTCCTTTATGCACAAGGCTGTTCAACAATTTCAATTTTTCAAGAATGGCGTCATTTGCCTTAGTGATGTGCATACCGCTGAATTCGCCGGCAGTCTCATCGAATTTTCCCCTCGTATCCACAGGCATTATCATGGGAAGATTATAGCGTTTCCCGGTCAGGTAATCTTCCTGGCCGTGCCCGGGCGCAGTATGAACGCACCCTGTGCCGTCCTCCAGCGAAACGTATCCGGCCAGGACGACCTTCGACTTCCTGTCGATGAACGGGTGCCTTGCTTCAATGCCTTCGAACTCTTTGCCTTTAAACGTCTTCAGTATCTTGAAATCTTTTATGCCAGCTTTATCCATGACAGAATCTACCAGCGCTTTTGCTATTATAAATTTTTCTCCGCGGAAGACGGGCCCTCCTATGTCGACTAAAGCATAATCGTAGTCCGGATGCACCGCTATGGCGACGTTCGCGACGAGCGTCCAGGGCGTCGTTGTCCAGATGACAAAGTAGGCCGGGATATTATTGTAAACGGATTCGAATTTTACAAATATAGACGGCGACGTTTTGTTCTCGTATTCGACCTCGGCTTCCGCAAGAGCTGTCTCGCAGGTCGCGCACCAGTTGACGGGCTTACGGTCCTTATATATGTAACCCTTCTCGACCAGTTTCCCGAAAGACCTGACGATCTCGGCCTCATAATCTTTGGCAAGCGTAAGATAAGGATTTTCCCAGTCGGCCATGATGCCCAGACGTTTGAATTCGTCTCTCTGAATAACGACATATTTCATGGCATAGCCATACGCCTTCTTCCTGAATTTGACCTGGTCGATATCATATTTTGTAAGCTTTAATTCCTTGAACAATTGATGCTCAACGGGCAAGCCGTGGCAGTCCCAGCCAGGCACATAGGGCGAATCGAACCCTCTCATCGTCTTGTATCTGATAACGATGTCTTTCAGGATCTTGTTGAGTGCATGGCCCATGTGTATGGAGCCGTTCGCGTAAGGCGGCCCGTCGTGCAGGACAAACTTAGGTTTGCCCTTGCAGGCCTTTCTTATCTTTCCGTAAAGGTCCGTCTCCTGCCAGTGCTTAAGTATTTTCGGCTCACGGTTCGGCAGGTCCGCCTTCATTGGAAAATCTGTCTTTGGTAAATTTAAAGTATTTTTATATTCCATTTATTTTATATATTTCCCTATTATCAATTCCAGTTTCTTCTTCGTTGCAGCAGGAATGTCCTTGGGCCTGGTCACTATGGCGTCTTTCAGGGCCGAGCCGCAGGCGCATTCTCTTTCCGGGCCCATCTTCTTCAAAACCGCCTTTAATATCTTTTTCGACGTGTCGACATTCTTCATCAGGTTATGCATCACCATCTCGAGGGAGACGCTTTCGCATTTCTCGTCCAGATGCCAGCAGTCGTAATCGGTAATGCAGGCAAGCGTCGCGTAACAGATCTCGGCCTCGCGCGCCACTTTGGCCTCGCCCATATTTGTCATGCCGATTATGTCAACATCCCATGACCTGTAGAGATGCGATTCGGCCTTTGTCGAGAATTGCGGGCCTTCCATGTTGATGTAAGTCCCGCCCATATGCATTTTTGCGCCGGATTCCTGCCCGGCATCGAAAAGCGCTTTCGCAAGGTGCGGACAAACGGGATCCGCTAAACCTATGTGGGCGACGATCCCGTCCCCAAAGAACGTCATGCGCCGCGCCTGGTTCGTCCTGTCAATAAATTGGTCGGGTATCACTATGTCAAGCGGGGTTAATTCGTCCTTCAGGCTTCCGCACGCCGAGACCGATATTATCCGCTCGACGCCGAGTTCCTTCATGCCGTAGATATTGGCGCAGTAATTAAGCTCACTCGGTAATATCCTGTGCCCTTTGCCATGGCGGGCCAGGAATACGACTTCTTTGCCTTCCAGGAGGCCGGTCACGAATTCATCGGACGCCTCGCCGAACGGCGTCTCGACTTTGACCTTCTTCACGTTCTCCAACCCGTCTATGTTATAAAAACCGCTTCCGCCTATAATTCCTATTTTTCCGTTCATGTTTATCCTAACCTCATCGCAAAGCCCATCAGGGTCCTTACGAGGAATAATTTCAGGAACCAGATGAAGATAAGCGCGAATATAGGCGAGATATCAAGCCCCGTATAAACAGGGATTATCTTCCTGAAAGGCGCCAAGAGTGGCTCTGTAGTCTTGTACAGGAATTGGACAATAGGGTTATAAGGATCAGGATTGACCCAGCTTATGAGAGCCCTTATTATGATAAGCCAGTTCGCTATCGTCAGGATATAATCCAATATGGTCGCTACCGCACTAAGCAAATTACTTAACGCAAACATATCATTACCTCCTTGAAATTTCTTTTGACCTGTCGTACGCCGCCTTGACCGCGTCGATCACTGTATCTTTGAACTTTTTCGTTTCAAATATTGTGAATGCCGCTTCGGTAGTGCCGCCCTTCGAAGTGACCTTTTTTCTCAACGCTTCGGGGCCCTCTCCGAGCGCCTCCAATAATTTCGCGCTGCCCAAAGCCGTCTTAAAGACAAGTTTTTCGGCCTGTTCCTTATCTAGCCCGAGTTTTTGCGCAGCTTCCACAAGCGATTCTGCAAGATAAAAGAAATACGCCGGGCCGCTGCCGCTGACGGCGGTGACCGCGTCGACCAGCTTCTCATCGACTTCCACGACATCGCCTATCGCGGAAAAGACCTCAAATGCCTGCCGCATATCTTCGGCGTTCGCGGCCTTTCCCGGGCTTATGCTCGTCACCGCCTCGCCTATGCGCGCAGCCATATTAGGCATCGCGCGCACGACAGGAATATCTTTGCCGACAACGCTTTCTATATATTCAGTGGTGACGCCGGCCGCGAGCGATATCAACAGCTTATTTTTGGACATGCCGCAGCATATTTCATTTTTCAGGATCTCGCCGATCGCCTGCGGCTTCACTGCCAGGATGACAATATCCGCGAATTTCACCAACGCGTTATTGTCTATCTCGACTATTATCTTATATTTTGTCTGAAGGTAATCTATCCTGGCAGCATCCGCTTCGCTGATCTTAAGCATCGTCGTCTTCTCGAGCACATTGGAGAGATGGCCGAAGATAGCCTCTCCCATATTCCCTCCGCCGATAATCCCGATCTTTTTATTTATCATCTGAATATCGCCCTCCCTATCCGGACCATTGTAGCGCCTTCTTCGATGGCGGCCTCAAAATCACCCGTCATACCCATTGAGAGATCGGTTAACGGGTTACGGGTAACGGGTAACGCGTTGATCTTATCGCGAAGTTCGCGCAGTGCCTTGAAATACGGCCGTACTTTTTCCGCATCATCGGCTTCAGGCGCGATCGTCATCAAACCCTTTATATTAATATTTTGATATAAAGAAACTTCTTTAATAAAATTGATCAGGTCATCGGGCGCCAGCCCAAATTTCGATATTTCGCCTGAAACGTTGACTTGCGCCAGGATATCCTGGACTTTATTGATCTTGGCCGATTCTTTATCTATATCTTTAGCGAGCCTGACGCTATCGACCGAATGTATAAGAGACGCTATTTTTACCGCGTCTTTGACTTTATTGGTCTGGAGATGTCCTATCAGGTGCCAAACCGCCATGCTGCCGATCACTTTATATTTTGCGGCCAGGTCCTGGACGCGATTCTCTCCCAGTTCCCGCAACCCGCACCGCAGGACTTCCTCGATCTGACCCAGATCGGCCTCTTTCGTCACGCAGATAAGTTTTACGTTATCCACAGGCCGGCCTGTCCTTTCGCAACACTTTGCTATTCTTTGCGTTACGGATTTTATGTTATCGGCTATCATTTTAACAGTATAAAGTAGCACAAATAGAGGGTAAAGTCAACCGAGTTGGGGGGGGTAAAATTTTTCTGATCCAAAAGGTTCCCCTCTCGGCGTTGTGTGCTGGTGGTAGAATGTGCTGTG
>PLNN01000070.1 GCA_003142795.1 Candidatus Omnitrophota bacterium | reverse complement strand
TGCGGCTATATCCACACCCGCATTGGTCGATAGGTTGAATATTATACCTTCCTTTGCCAGTATTTTTAATCTTCTATCCAGCACTCGTTTTTCGAGCTTAAAATCCGGAATTCCATAACGGAGTATCCCCCCGGCTTTATCATCTTTTTCGAATATAATGACTTTATGCCCGGCCTTGTTAAGCTGGTCGGCGCATGACAGGCCAGCGGGGCCGGAACCGATGACCGCAACCTTCTTGCCTGTCCGCCTTTTTGGCGGGCGCGCCTTTATGAATCCACGCCGAAAGCCATCTTCGATAATGGCCAGCTCATTTTCCCTTATCGTGATGGGGTCGTTATTTATACCCAGGACACAGGCATATTCGCACAAAGCCGGACATATGCGGCCCGTAACCTCCGGAAGATTGTTTGTAGCATCGAGCAGCTCAAGCGCCTTTTTCCATCGGCCGTTAAAAACAAGGTCGTTCCATTCCGGTATATAGTTACCGATCGGACAGCCCCAGTGGCATGTTGGTGTGCCGCAGTCCATGCAGCGTGAAGCCTGGTATTCCGAATCCTTATCCGAACGAAGCTTCGCGACCTCGCGGTAATCCTTCACCCGCTCGCAAACAGGCCTGTATTCAGGCTCTTTTCTTTCGACTTTCAGAAAACCTCTGACATCACCCATCAGAGACCTCAGCTAATGCTTCCTTTTTTTCTATCTTCTTCGATTCAAGGATGCGTTTATATTCAAGCGGCATGACCTTGATAAAATAATGAAGATTTTTCTTCAGATCATCCAGTATGTTTTTGGCAACGGTGCTTTGCGTATAGCGATAATGATTCAGGATCATGTCGTGCAATGCCGGCTCATCCTCGTCCGTTATCTTTTCCAATTCCACCATCTCCGGGTTATATTTATTGTTGAATTCATGCATCCGGTCGTAAACGTACGCGATACCACCAGACATTCCTGCGCCGAAATTCCTCCCCGTCCGGCCGAGCACCACGACCTTGCCGCCTGTCATGTATTCGCAACCGTGGTCACCCACGCCCTCGACAACCGCCGACAGTCCGGAATTCCTTATGCAAAATCTTTCGCCGGCCATTCCTCTTATGTATGCCTGCCCGCTTATAGCGCCGTAAAAAGTTGTATTCCCTATAATGATGTTATCTTCGGCCGTATACGATACGGATCTCTTGGGATAAATGATTATCTTGCCGCCCGATATCCCCTTGCCTACATAATCATTGGCCATGCCTTCCAATTCGAAAGTAACGCCTTTAGCAAGAAATGCGCCGAAGCTCTGGCCGGCAGTGCCGTTGAATTTGCACCAGATAGTGTCATCGGACAGTCCGCCTTCCCCGTAAGTTTTGCAAACCGCGCCGCTTAACATCGCGCCCGTTGTTCTATTTACATTCTTAATGTCCAGCTCGATCTTTACCGCTTCGCGGGATTTTAAAGAGTTTTTGGCAGACTCTATCAGCTGCAGATCCAATACGTTGTTTATTCCATGATCCTGCTTTATGGTGCAATGAGTCTCTACGTTTTTTGCGACTTCGGGTTTATATAATATCCCGGAAAGATCTATCCCTTTCGCCTTTGCCGGCACAACCGCATGATTTGTTTCAAGAAGCTCAGTCCTTCCTACCATGTCGTCCATTTTTCGTATGCCAAGTTCCGCCATTATCTCGCGAAGCTCTTGTGCCACGAATTTGAAATAATTGATCACGTATTCCGGCTTTCCCGCAAACTTTTTCTCCAGTAATTCATCCTGCGTAGCTATACCGACCGAACAGTTGTTCAGGTTGCAATGCCGGAGCATAACACATCCAAGGACGACGAGGGGCGCGGTGCAGAAGCCAAACTCTTCGGCTCCGAGGATCGCGGCGATAGCGACGTCCCTGCCGGTCCTCATCTGGCCGTCTGTCTGGAGCCTGACCCTGCTGCGCAGATCATTCAGCACGAGGGTCTGGTGAGTCTCGGATATACCCAATTCCCATGGAAGCCCCGCGTGTTTTATGGAACTTAAAGGCGATGCGCCTGTGCCTCCGTCCCCGCCGGAGATAAGGATCATATCTGCATGGCCTTTTGCAACACCAGCGGCGATCGTTCCTGCACCGATCTCTGAAACAAGTTTTACGCTTATGCGTGCCCTGGGGTTCGCGTTCTTCAGATCGAAGATAAGCTGCGCCAGGTCTTCAATGGAATATATGTCGTGATGAGGCGGAGGCGATATGAGAGTAACGCCCGGGGTTGTATAGCGTGTGCGCGCGATTATCACACTCACCTTATGTCCGGGAAGCTGCCCTCCCTCACCGGGTTTGGCGCCCTGGGCGATCTTTATCTGTATCTCGTCTGCATTTACAAGATAATTTGCCGTTACACCGAATCTGCCGGACGCCACCTGTTTTATCGAGCTCCTGACCGAATCGCCGTTTGGAAGAGGCTGGAACCGCGCAGGGTCTTCTCCGCCTTCTCCGGTATTTGAACGGCCGCCCAGCCGGTTCATGGCAATGGCAAGGGTTTCATGAGTGCCGCGGCTTATTGAACCGAAACTCATCGCGCCTGTTGCGAAACGTTTCACGATATCTTCTATGGATTCGACTTCGTCTATAGATATAGGTTTGGTAGTTTTAAACTTCAGCAAGCTGCGCAACGTCGTAGGATTCTTGGCCTGGTCATTTATCAAATTAGCAAATTCTTTATATTTTTCGTAGTCATTGAACCTCGTTGCGTCCTGCAGGGTTGCAACAGTATCAGGGTTCCACAAATGGAACTCGCCGTCACGCTTCCACTGGTATAGGCCGCCTGTAGCCAGATAGCCGGTCTCAATGAGATTTTTGCCGTATGCCTGTTCATGGCGCGCGATCGCTTCTTTTTTTATGATATCGAAGCCTATACCGCCTATCCGAGAGGTCGTGCCCGCGAAACATTTATCGACCACTTCTTTGTTCAACCCCAATGCCTCGAATATCTGAGCGCCCCGATAACTTTGAAGGGTCGATATACCCATCTTTGATAAGATCTTCAGTATGCCTTTATCAACAGCTTTTATGTAATTATGCAGCGCTTTGTCAACACTCAAACTCAACGCCCCGTCATCGATAAGATACCTGACGGCATCGTAAGCAAGATATGGGTTGACGCAATCCGCCCCGTATCCGAATAAAAGCGCGTAGTGGTGGACCTCCCTGGGCTCAGCGCTCTCTATAATAATGGCTATCTGGGTCCGTAGCGCCTTCCTTACCAAGTAATGATGCACGGCGCCCGTTGCCAAAAGTGCAGGGATCGCCGCATGTTTTTTATCTACTCCCCGGTCGCTTAATATTATAAATGTATATCCGCCCTTTATTGCCTCTGCGGCTTCTTTGCATATCTCATCCAATCTTTTCGTAAAACCCTTCTCTCGGGAACGATCGAATAATATTGATATCGTTTTGGTCTTGAATTTATTGATCTTGATCGTACGTATTTTTTCGAGCTCTTCATTGGTCAGGATCGGTCGCTTCACATGCAGTTTATGCGCATGGAGCGGTGTCTCGTCTAAAAGATTTTTTTCCGGGCCTAAATAAGTATGGAGGCTCATAACAAGCTCTTCCCTTATCGGGTCGATCGGGGGGTTTGTTACTTGCGCAAAAAGCTGTTTGAAATAGGTATATAGTATCTGCGGCTTTTCGGATAGCACCGCATGCGGCGTATCGTTTCCCATGGAACCTATGGGCTCAGCACCGTTTTCAGCCATAGGTTTGATCAAGAATTTCATATCCTCGCGAGTGTAACCGAATGCTTTTAAGGCGGTAAGCGTGTTCCCGGCGCTCTTATTTTTGGATCTAGCCTTCGGCAGGCCATCAAGCTCTACCATATTATCCTTAAGCCAGGCGCTGTACGGCGCTTGAACCGCCATCTGCGTCTTTATTTCGATATCATCTATTATGCGGCCAAGCTCGGTATCTATGAAAAATACTTTCCCGGGCTCGAGCCTGCCGGATTTAACGATCTTTTCCGGCTTGATATCCAGTACCCCCACTTCGGACGCCATAATGACAAAACCGTCTTTTGTTATAATATAGCGCGCAGGCCTGAGCCCGTTGCGGTCAAGGCATGCGCCTATCCTGACGCCGTCAGTAAAAGCTATGGCTGCCGGGCCGTCCCAGGCTTCAGTAAGGCAGGTATGATATTTATAAAAGTTCTTTATTTTCTCGTCCATGAGATTATCCTGCTCCCACGCGGACGGTATAAGCATCGACATCGCGTGAGGCAGCGTTCTTCCTGAAAGCACGAGCAGCTCGAATACGTTATCTAAAGTCGCCGAGTCGCTGCCTCCCGGGACAATTATAGGATAAAGCTGTTTTAAGTTTTTGCCGAAAAGCCCGCTTTTTAGCAACCCCTCGCGAGCGTGCATCCAGTTAATATTGCCTTGTAACGTATTTATCTCGCCGTTATGCGCGAGGAACCTGAAAGGCTGCGACCTGTCCCATGTGGGAAAAGTGTTGGTGCTGTAACGGGAATGGGCAAGACATAGCGCGCTTTTCATATCTTTGTCCTTCAGGTCCAGGAAAAAATTCCCGACCTGGGTAGGCATTAAAAGGCCTTTGTATGAAAAAGTGCGGCAGGAGAGATTTGTTATGTAGAAATCATGCTTTTGTTTTAATCCGGATCCGCGGACGATATTTTCCGCTCTCTTCCTTACACAATAGAGTTTGCGTTCGAATTCCAGCGATCCTTTTATGTTGGCGTTTTTTGCTATGAAGATCTGTTCGATGGACGGTTCAGTCTCTTTTGCTGTGACTCCTATGTCTGAGTTATCTACCGGCACTTCCCTCCACCCTAAAAGGCGCTGCCCCTCTTCGGCTATTATTCTCTTGAATGTCTCTTTACAGAATTTATTTTCGTTTGGATCTTTCGGCAGGAATACCAGGCCTGTCCCGTAAGAACCTTTCTGCGGCAGATCGAACGAACCAGCGCATACCTTGACGAAAAATTCGTGGGGGGTCTGTATAAGTATCCCGGCGCCGTCACCTGTCTTAGGATCAGCGCCAGTCGCGCCGCGGTGGGCAAGACGGTTCAATACCTCAAGCCCCTGCAGAACTATGTCGTTCGTCCCTTTGCCGTTTATATTACAGACGAACCCCACGCCGCACGAATCATGTTCAAATCGCGGATCATATAAGCCTTGATTGCCTGGTAAGGTTGGATATCGCATAAATAGGACCTAAATTTTACACGTCTTATTTGAAAGAGTCAAGATTTTCCTCAATTGTGCATTTGAAGTTAGAAAATAGGCGTTCAAATCAGTGTGATAGTTACCGACCTGAACGCCTAATTTCGGTTTAATACACTACTTTATAAATAACATTTCCCTGTATTTGGGCAGGTTCCAATGCTCGTCCGATACGACGCACTCTAGCTGATCGACATGCTTGCGTATATGGTCCATGAGCGGCTTCAGCTCTTCAAAATACATCATGGCGCGTTCTTCATGATGCTTTTTCTGGGCTTTTTCCAAGAGCTCGGTCATCTCTTTAGCATTGCGGCGGACATAATAGATCTTGGCCACTATCTCGGCAAGATGTTCTTTAAGGTCGTTAAACGCGGCGGCGTCAACCTTCAATGCGGAGCTTGCTTTGAGGCTGGCCAGGTCGTTCAGATTGTCCGCCAGTAGCCTCTCGTATTCGTATCCGGCAGGAACGACATTAGCGTTAACCATTTCGTTCAGCGTATTGGCCTCGATCTCAAGTATGGTATTGTAAGTGTGTATCCAGATGTGGTACCTGGCCACGATCTCTTCTTTGGAAAATACGCTGTATTTTTCGAATAACTTTATATTCTTCTCTTTGGTCAGAGCCTTGAGCGCCTCGGCCGTGGATGCAATGTTCGGCAGGCCTCTTTTTTTGGCTTCCGCAACCCACGCGGGATCGTAATTATTCCCCTCAAAACGGATGCCCTTTGTCTCCTTCGCTATCTCGGCTATGACCTTTAAGACGGCCACATTGAAATTCTTGCCGCCCGAAGCCTTCTTTATTTTTTCGGCGACATAATCCAGGGATTCGGCTATGATAGTGTTGACGACGGTAATGGGTGTAGATATGTTTTGAGACGAACCTACGGCCCTGAATTCGAATTTGGCTCCCGTAAATGCAAAAGGCGACGTCCTATTCCTATCGGTAGAATCTTTGTTAAATCTCGGCAGGCGCGCGATCCCGAAATCCATTATATCCTTTTTCGATACGGTTGTCTTTGCGCCTTTTTCAAGCATATTAAGTATGTTTGTCAGCTGGTCGCCCAGGAAGACGCTGATGATGGCAGGCGGCGCTTCGTTCGCACCAAGCCTATGCTCGTTCCCGGCCATGGCAACGCTGGCCCTTAAAAGATCGGAATGGATATATACGGCCCTGAGAACAGCGGCCAATACTGCGAGGAACTGCAGATTATCTTCCGGCGTATCTCCGGGGTTCAGCAGGTTATTGCCTTTATCATCCGCCAGCGACCAGTTAAGGTGTTTGCCGCTGCCGTTTATTCCCGCAAAAGGTTTTTCGTGCAGGAGGCAGACGAGGTTGTGCTTTAGAGCCACCTTCTTCATCAGTTCCATTAAAAGCTGATTATGGTCGGCAGCTATGTTAGATTCTTCGAAAATTGGCGCGAATTCATACTGGTGCGGGGCTACCTCATTATGCCTGGTCATGACAGGTATTCCGAGTTTATATGCTTCTTCCGCGACCTCGAACATGAAATTGACAACGCGCTCCTTTATTGCGCCAAAATACTGGTCTTCCAGCTGCTGCCCTTTAGGCGACGGCGCGCCCACCAGAGTACGGCCTGTCAATAACAGGTCCTGGCGGAGATTATAGTAGTTTTTGTCGATCAGGAAATACTCCTGCTCAGGGCCGCACGTAGAAAAGACCTTCTTCACGTCCTTATGCCCGAAGATCTTTAGTAGCCCGATAGCGGCTTTGTTTAGCGCCTCATCGGAACGAAGAAGCGGTAATTTTTTGTCGAGCGCCTCGCCGTGATAAGAAATGAATATCGTGGGTATGCACAAAGTCTTGCCCAGAGTAGACTCTATTATGAACGCCGGGCTCGAAGGATCCCATGCCGTATAACCCCTTGCCTCAAACGTTGCCCTGATACCGCCTGACGGAAAACTTGACGCGTCCGGTTCGCCCTGTATGAGCTTACTCCCGGAAAACTTTTCGATGACCTTGCCGGGGCCTGTGAACGAGATAAAGCTGTCGTGCTTTTCAGCGGTAAGGCCTGTCATGGGCTGGAACCAGTGAGTATAATAGGTAGCACCCTTTGACATCGCCCATTCCTTCATAGCATCGGCTATCTCATTTGCCTGATCGAGCGTTATTATTATACCTTCCGACATCCAGCGCTTGAAAGCCTCGAAAGTGCCTCTGGAGATATGTTTTTGCATGGCCGACATGCTGAACGTATTTTCGCCGAAGTATGAAGAAACTTTCTTTGGCAACTCGTCCTTTTTAAGATCGATGCTTTTTATTTTGAATAAAACCTTCTGCCTGATATTCATTACTTCCTCCTTATTAATTGTTATGTTCACAACGTATATAAATAAAAAAACAGACACGTCCTTCACTATGAATAAGAACGTCTCTGTTCACTTTTCATCTGCACTAACGCACTTCCGCGTGCACAGATAATATACAACAACTGTTTTGTATATACAAGTAAAAAAAACATATTTTTGGTAACCATCTGATGTTTAGCCTATGGCCTCATGACCTTTTTCTTCGGTCCGTATCCTTATACATTCATCGAGGTTCTGGATGAATATCTTGCCGTCGCCGATATTGCCTGTCTTTGCGCCTCTGATAATGGCTTCGATCGCAGGTTTGACGAACTGATCGTTCACGGCGATCTCGAGCCTTACTTTCTTGAGCAAGCCGCCCGTTTCTTTTCTGCCGCGGTAAACCTCGGTCCTGCCCTTTTGCCTTCCGCAGCCCAGGACGTTGGTCACGGTCTTTAAATGTATTTCAGCTTTCTCGAGTTCCTGCAGGACGTCTTCTAACTTATGCGGCTGGACTATCGCTATAATAAGTTTCATATCTTTCATTCTCCTTATTAATCGAGCAGCGTATACGCGCTTTCTTCATGCTGGGTTATGTCGAGACCAATAACTTCTTCCTCGTCGCTGACGCGTAATCCCATAACCAGATCAAGCACCTTCAGAATAACGAATGTAACACTGACTGAATATATCACTGTTGCCGCTATACCGATTGATTGTACCATAAGTTGTGACGGATTTCCAAAAAATAATCCGTTGGCGCCTGCCGGGTTAATGAGCTTTTGCGCAAAAAGTCCCGTAGCGAACGCCCCAATGGTGCCGCCGACCCCGTGCACTCCGAATGCATCCAGGCTGTCGTCATAGGTAAATTTAAGTTTAATAACGGCAACGGCAATATAGCATATCACGGCGGCCATAATGCCTATAATGATCGCTGCGAAAGGGCTGACAAAACCCGATGCCGGCGTTATTGTGGCCAGACCTGCTACGGCGCCTGTCGCCCCGCCCAGCATGGTGGGTTTGCTTACAAGCTTCCACTCAATGAACATCCATGTAAGCGCTGCCGCGGCAGCTGCCGTATTAGTCGCGATAAAGGCCGAAACAGCAACGCCATTTGCTGACAAGGCGCTCCCTGCGTTAAACCCAAACCATCCGAACCAGAGAAGGCCTGCCCCAAGCACGGTCAGCGTCAGATTGTGCGGCGACATAGGCTCCCGCCCATAGCCCCTTCTTTTCCCGATCACCAGCGCGCATACGAGCGCGGAAACACCTGATGTGATATGCACCACTATACCGCCGGCAAAGTCCATCACGCCTAAATTTTTAAGCCATCCGCCCGTTCCCCATACCCAGTGACAGACAGGGTCATAGATCAAAGTTGCCCACAAAAGAGTGAATACGATATATGTTGAAAATTTTATCCTCTCGGCAAACGCCCCTGTTATCAGGCCCGGCGTGATCACCGCGAACATCATCTGGTAAACCATAAAAAGCTGGTGAGGTATTGTAGCGGCATAGTCCGGGTTTGGGGCCAGGCCTACATTCCTTAAACCTGCCCACGATAGGTTGCCGATGAAGTGACCTATATCCGGCCCGAACGAAAGGCTGTACCCCCACAGGATCCATTGGATGCTAATAAGGCATAAGACAAAGAATGATTGCATTATAGTAGAAAGAACGTTTTTCCTGCGAACCAGGCCTCCATAGAAGAACGCTAACCCCGGTATCGTCATCAACATTACCAGCGCCGTTGATATCAGGACCCAGGCCGTATCTCCGGAATTTATCATAGTATCCTCCCATTTCTCAATTGATTAAACAACTGGGAATAAACGGGCATAAAAAAAGTCCGCAATGCCGCTTTCCGGCAATTGCGAACGTCTATGTTCGATCATTCCATTATACTTCAGAACATCAGTGTTCCGATTTGTTATACAAGTAAAATAAACAGTTTTTTGGTAACCATTCTGAAATTTTTCGCTACCTGAGGAATGTGATGTGGCGAAAAATTTACCCTATCGCTTCTTGACCCTTTTCGCCCGTTCTTATCCTTATACATTCTACGAGATCGGTTATGAATATCTTTCCGTCGCCGATATTTCCCGTCTTGGCCGCCGCCATTATCGCTTTTATGGTCGGCTGAACGAAATCTTCATTAACTGCTATCTCCAGACGCACTTTTTTGAGACAGCCGCCGGTCTCTTTCCTGCCGCGATATACTTCTGTGCGTCCTTTTTGCCTTCCGCACCCAATGACGTCGCTTACCGTCCGCAAGTGTATTTCGTTCTTGTCGAGCTCTTGAAGGACATCCTCGAGTTTGTGTGGTTGAATGATTGCCGTTATTAGCTTCATATGTTTCCATTCCTCCTTAATTAATCGAGCAGCGTATACGCGCTCTCTTCGTGTTGAGTAATATCGAGCCCAATAACTTCCTCTTCATCAGGGACCCTCATGCCCACAATAGCGTCGATGATCTTTAAGAGTATGAATGTCACGGTTACTGAATATGCGATCGTCGCTACAACCCCTATAGCCTGGATCCCGAATTGCTTTGGATTGCCGAAAAACAGGCCATTGTTCCCTGCAGGATTAATAAGTTTCTGCGCTAATAGCCCTGTCAAAAGCGCACCCAACGTTCCGCCGATACCGTGCACCCCGAAAGCGTCAAGCGAGTCGTCATATGCGAGCTTCAGTTTAACTACCGCTACAGCCGTATAACAGACGAAAGCCACAGCTATGCCTATGAGTATCGCGGATAACGGAGAAACAAATCCTGCGGCCGGAGTGACTGCGACGAGCCCGGCTACGGCTCCTGTTGCGCCGCCCAATATAGTCGGTTTACCCGTAGCCTTCCATTCTATGAACATCCACGTAAGGCCGGCTGCCGCGGCAGCAGTATTGGTGGCAATAAATGCCCAGACAGCCAATTCATTGGAACCGAGAGCTGAACCGGCATTAAAACCAAACCATCCGAACCAGAGAAGCGACGCGCCTAATATAGTTAAAGGAAGGTTGTGCGGCGGCATCGGTTCACGGCCATAGCCTCTTCTTTTGCCAAGATAAAGCGCGCATACCAATGCAGACATACCAGAAGATACGTGGACTACGGTGCCTCCGGCAAAATCGAGCGCGCCCAAATTCCTCAACCATCCGCCGGCGCCCCAAACCCAATGGCACACAGGGTCATAAACGAGCGTTGCCCAGAATATTGTAAATATCGCGTAAGCGGAAAATTTCATCCTTTCGGCAAACGCACCTGTGATCAGGCCCGGAGTGATTACCGCGAACATCATCTGGTAGACCATGAACAAGAGGTGCGGTATCGTCGATGAGTAGTCCGGGTTCGGGGCCATGGTTACCCCTTTTAAGCCGATCCACGCGAGGCTGCCTATAAAATGCCCTTTATCCGGCCCAAACGATAAACTATACCCCCACAATATCCACTGTATGCTTATCAGACATAGGACAAAGAACGACTGCATCATTGTGGCTAAAACGTTTTTTCTTCTCACGAGGCCGCCGTAAAAAAACGCGAGCCCGGGCGCCGTCATCAGCATTACAAGCGCTGTTGACATTAGGATCCACGCCGTATCCCCTGAATTGATCATGCTGCCTCCTTTTTATTCTACTGCTCAACTACTTACGCAAATGGGAAAAAATGAACACGCAACAACCTTGCAAAGCCGCTTTTCATTAGATCCCTAGTCGCTCCCTGACAACTTTTGCATAAACCTTATTTATGTGTCCTGTCTTAAGCCATCTTTCCAAGGTAGATATCTGGATATCTATACGCTTGGATAGATCATGCAGCGTATAGCCGTTCTTCTCTTTTAGCTGCCGCAGTTTCTCTATTAATTCGTTATCCACCATATTGCCTCGACATTTCTGATACTATAAATAAAATGACGCCCCTTCTTCTACAGAAGAATGGAACGTCATTGTTTAAACACTACGCAGTGTTTGCCTTACAAATTAAATGCTTATGCATACAAGTAAGAAATGGTTAATTTTGGTAACCATGCCCTCTTTTTTAAAAAGTAACAAGCCCGTCCATGCTGAACGTCAATTGATCGCGTTCACCGGTACTAAATAGCGACCGATCGGCGTGGTCATATCGAATTTCCGGCCGCATTATAAAATGGGACAGAAGATTGTCTTTCGGGAATGGCTTTATGGCCACGCCCGCTGTGAGTTCATAGAAGTTGGCGGCAACAGGCGTAGCAGTAGAAAAGCCATCAGCGGCGTCTTTATACCATTCCAAGCGGGTATTCAGCGTGAAATGCGGATCGATCGCATAGCTGGCGTAGCCGGCCAC
>PLNN01000011.1 GCA_003142795.1 Candidatus Omnitrophota bacterium | reverse complement strand
CGCTGCCAAGGGATTCGGGGATGGTAATAGCGTTCGGAGCAAGCTGCGGCGCAGGGATGGAATAGGGTTCAACTTTAGGGGCAGCGGCTGCTGAGGCTATATCGGGAGGAATTACAGTAAACAAGAAGGCCACTAAAGTAATAACACAAGTTATAACCTTAAATGGCCAATTCTGTAGACAAAAATTCCGGGAGCCGCAAGCTTCCATCATTTCTCCGAGTTATGCTTATCTAACCTTATATTTCCTTAACTAAATAATGTATGTTAAATATACCATATATAATATTATTGTCAATATACAATATCTTACTTTTTTAATACCTAACATTATGGGCAAAAAAATGTCCTTCGCGGCATTAAAGGTCGCGAAGCGACACCTATGTAAAGGGGTTAGGATAGCTAAGGGAAGGGGAAACATTTCCCATTCCCTTAATAAAGAATCTATATTTTTTCTGCAACTACCTATAAGGAAAAGGGATACAGCGAGCGACGTGTTGTTTGAGGTGGGAGCTAAGCGAGCGTCATAAGGGAAAAACTATGTTTTTCCCTTTGAATTTTTTTCTATTGTTTCCGTCGAGAAAAAAATGGTGCCGAGGGGCAGAATCGGACTGCCCACGCCTGCGTTTTCAGCGCAGCGCTCTACCACTGAGCTACCTCGGCATTATTGTTTCACTCTGATGCCGATCCCGAGCGAAGCGAGGGATCTCGGCACTATTGGAAGTATTAAAATAACACAAAACAAAAATTGCGTCAATACTATTTTCCCGTCTAGCGGGGGTATTCCATTCCCTTCAGTCTTTCAACATAATGTTCGGCGCTTGTTGCGGCTGTCGCGCCGTCGCCTGTTGCAGTAACCACCTGTCTTAAGAGCTTCCTCCTCACATCGCCGCATGCAAATATCCCGTCAACGGATGTCTTCATATCATCGTCACAAATAACATACCCGTGCTCATCCGTCTTCACAATGCTCTTAACTATATCCGAATTAGCTTTAAGCCCTATCAACACAAAGACTCCGTCAGCCTTAAGCGTCTTCTCTTTGTTCGTATTAACACCTTTTATCTTCACACCTTCGACCTTGTTCTTGCCTATTATCTCAACACAGACCGACTCAAGGCACATCCCTATCTTCTTATTGGCTATGGCTCTTTCCTGCAGTATCTTTGTCGCCCGCAACCTGTCCCTGCGATGGACTATTGTAACCGAATTGACGAATTTTGTAAGGAAGAGCGCGTCCTCGATCGCCGTGTCCCCGCCGCCTACCACCACGACGTCTTTACCCCTGAATAACGGGCCGTCGCATGTCGCGCAATAAGAGACGCCTCTCGATAAAAGCTCGTTCTCGCCCGGAACATTAAGCGTATTCCATTTAGCACCGGTCGCAAGTATGATCGAAACGGCTTTGAGCGTGTGCCCATCGGCAAGCTCTACCCCGAACGGTCCGGCCTGTTCTTTTTTTAAAATCAGCTTACTGACTTCCGCCGTCCGTATCTCGAGACAGAAATGCTCGGCCTGTTTCGTCATCCATGCGGCCAGTTCAGGCCCTTTTATCCCGTCCGGGAACCCCGGAAAATTTTCGATAGTATCGGTTGTGAGCGCCTGCCCCCCGCACACCATCTTCTCCAGGAGGACGGCTTTCATCCTCGCGCGGCTTGCGTAGATGCCGGCCGTCAGCCCCGCGGGCCCGCCGCCTATTATCACAATGTCATAAGATGCGTCCATTATCAGGCACCTAATTTCAGATAATATTTTCCATAATAAAAATCTTTCAGGTCCTGGCCTTTTTTAACCAGACGATTCCTTTTCTTCTTTCTCTTTTCTCTCTGTTTCATCCCGACCTGAAACTGGCTCTTCTGTCCCATATCATAACCTCCGATCTTTTTGATCTATCCTTTTGCGGTCCTTAAGAACATGATAACGCCGAACACAAAGAAGATCGCGTTCGGCAGCGATACACCCACAGCCGGCGGGACCGTTCCCTTCAAAGAAAGCGCTATCCCTCCCAGAAAAAGTCCCCAGTATAAAGCAAAAAATACCAGGCTCAGTCCAAATCCAATGGACTTCTCGCTCCTGTGTGTGGTTATGCCAAGCGGTATGCCCATCAGTATCAATACGAAAGAGGCCGCTGACATATTTATCTTTTTATATATCTCGACATAAAGCGGCGTCGGATCTATATGCTGTGCGACCGATTTCGATATTTCTTTCGTAAGTTCGTTTACCGTCATTTCCCTGGTCTTCTTCTGGATATTCTCTTTTTTCATGACCTTTGAAAGGTCCAGGGTCATGTTGTAATTTTTGAAATTCAATTTATAAAAAGTGTCGGGATCCGTCGGAGACGGCTCTTCGCTCGTCCCGTTGAAAAGCTTAAGCTCTATCATGTTGGTCTTCGGAAAACTATTAAGCTCGCCGGCCTCCGCTACTATCGTGCGCGTAGGCTTGCCTTCCTGCGGCTGGTAGATCCGTATGTTCTTAAGCTTGTTCCCCCTTATTTCGTAAATGAAGATGACGTAATTCTCAAAGCCTCTTATGAAAGAGCCCTCCTCCAGGTAGGCCGTCGGGTTGCGTATCCCGATGTCCTTTACTACGCGCCGGGAGGCGAAAGAGGCATTGGGCGAAACCTGGTCGTTCAGGAAAAACGCCGTAAAACTAAAGATGATCCCAAGCATCATGATCGGGAACGATATCCTGTATAAACTTACACCGCTCGCTTTCATGGCCGTAAGCTCGCCGTCGCTTGAGAACCTTCCGAATGTTAGGATCACCGCGGTAAGGACCGCTATCGGCAAAGTAAAACTCAAAAGCCATGGGATGAGAAAAAAGAACAACTTCAGGACCGATATCAGGCCGACGCCTTTATTGATGATGAGATCGGCGAGCTGTATTATATTCCCCACCAGGAGGACAAAAGTAAACACCACCAGCGACAGCAGGAATGAGTGGAAGAATTCTGTGAGTATGTAATTTCTCAGTATGCGCATGTGCCGGGCTTAAAATATGCCTTTTAGAAAATAGAAGAGGTCTTTCCACAAATAGTACGCGAAATATTCCCATACGGGCGGCGATATCTTCCTTATCTCGTAATCGACGTAGTCGCCTTTAACCCTGACCACTAAATAATGTAGAAAGCCGCCGGCGTCGCCTGACGGATGGAGGATCACCCCGCCGCCGCCGCCCGAAGTGATGTATTTGACCCCGCCCAACTCCCCCTCCCTGAACATATGCTCGTGGCCGCTGAACACAATATCGACTTTGTATTTTTCGCACAATTTCATAAAGCGATATGACCATGGCACTACTTCAGGCCTGTACCATGACTGCTGATATGGTGACATGGGCGGCTTGTGCATTATTACAAATCGGTGTTTATATGAAAGGGATTTCACCAATTCCGCCTCTAGGAACGCGAATTGCTCTTCGGAAACGGTTCCGTTTATGTTATTGGTTATTATGAAATACGAATTACGGTCGGAGAAGGCGAATTCGTCTTTGCCGGCATACTTCCTGAAAAGCCGGTAGCTGCCCTTAGCGTCGTCGTGATTGCCCATGGCACTTATGACCGGATACCTGATCAGAGCACGCAGTTTATTATAAATAATATAGTCCCACCTGGAACCTTTGAATGCAACATCTCCTGCGACAGCCGCGAAATCGATCGGCAGTTTCTTGAAACGCGTTTCGCGATTCATGCTCTTTATTATTTTCAATGCGGCGCTGTCGTCCATTATGAACCCGGCGTGGTTATCGCCCAAGATGATAAAACCGAAATATTCGCCTTTATTATCCTGCAGCTTGTTTACAACATCGGCATTGGTATATGCAAGCGGGGCCTTGCTGATATATAATCCCACGACCGGGAGAAACGATACTAAACAAGCCGCCATGATCACTGCTATAATTATTTTAATGGATTTTTTCATGCTTTCTTTGATCCCGCCTTTTTATTCTTCATATCTTTCTTGTTCTTTTCACGATACTTCGAAGGTGTCTGATGTGTTATTTTTTTGAATGCCCTTATGAAAGATTCGGTATTCTGATATCCCAGTTTTTCGGATATCTGATCTACATTAAGGCGCGTGGTGGTTAAAAGAGCTTTGGCTTCTTTAATTTTTATCTGAAGCCTGTATTCATTGAATCCCGTGCCTGCGGCATCTTTAAATATCCTGCTCAGGTATTTTGGGCTCAACGCGACAAGCGCGGCGGCATCGTTCAAAGAGACCTTTTTATAGCAGTTGCGCTCGGCGAAATGTTTTACCCTTTCGACCTTGGCCTCTATGGTGCTTTTGCCTGGGTTTTTCTCTTCCTCTTTCGCTTCCAATAAATTATCGATCGCTTCTTTCGTTTTTTTAAGATTTAAAGGTTTCGATAAATAATCATCCGCGCGGGCTTTGAGCGCTTCTATAGCCACGTCTTCGGAGCTATGCCCCGTCAATATGATCACCCGCAGGCCCGGGTACTTTCCTTTTATCTCGCTCAATATCTCGGTCCCTGTTGCGGTGGGCAATCTCACGTCCAGTATCACAAGATCTATCTCGTTCGGCTTTTTTAAGATAGCCAATGCCTGGTCGCCGTCTCCGGCCTCTATCATTTCATAGTCGCCAAAACAATCTTTAAACTCTTCCCTGAATTCCCTGTCATCGTCGACCAAGAGCAATTTGTACGGCATGCTACCTCCTATCAAACCCTGACGAAGCTTCGAAGCACCTTACAATACCATTCTCCTTCGCCGATTGCTATGAAGCTTCATTACAGTTGGAGCACCGTAGCGAAGTAGAATGGCGGAGAGGGAGAGATTTGAACTCTCGATACGGTATTACCCATATAGCGGTTTAGCAAACCGCCGCCCTAGGCCACTAGGCGACCTCTCCGTTTTGTTACAATTTAACTCTGGCAAAACGGATCTCGAGGCCATCAAAGATGGCCGAGAGATCTTACTTATTTCGCCCGTTTCTTTCTAAAAAATTCGCTGATCAACGAGGCGCAATCTTCTTTTAACACGCCTTTTGTTACGGATATCCTGTGATTCAATCTCTTCTTATTAACGTCCATCGCAGAGCCGAAAGCCCCTGTCTTGGGGTCGGCTGCGCCGTATACAAGCCTTTTAACTCTTGCCAGCACAAGCGCGCCCGCGCACATCAGGCAGGGCTCAATTGTAACATACATCGTCGTATCGAGCAATCGCTCGTTTCCGAGATACGAGGCGGCTTGAGTCAGCGCTATCATCTCCGCGTGCGCTGTCGGGTCTTTTAAAAGCTTTATCTGGTTGTGGGCCTTCGCGATGACCCTGCCGCCGTGAATTATGATCGCGCCGACCGGCACCTCATCAGCCTCAAAGGCCTTTTGGGCCTCCTTCAGCGCCTCGGACATGTATATATCGTCGAGTTTTGACATTATAAGTGGCGCGCCTGGCAGGATTCGAACCTGC
>PLNN01000063.1 GCA_003142795.1 Candidatus Omnitrophota bacterium | reverse complement strand
CCGGGTTCTTCACAAACCACATTGTCGTCGCGTCAACGTGCGCGTAATCTGTCTGTATATCCGGATAATCTTTTTTAACTTCATCGAAAACTCTCTGCCACAGATCCCATGCATATGTTAGGACATTCGTCTTGCCGCAAAGGGTCAATTTCTTCCTCTTGTTGCGTTTTCGCGCGAGTTCGAACGCGTAACGTATACAGCGCTCAACGCCTTTACGAGTATTATACGAGATCTGGATCGCCACTTCGTCCGATTTACCCTTATTGCGGAACTCTCCCATCCCTTTATAGAGGCCTTCGGAGTTTTCCCTGACGACCACAAAATCGATATCCTCCGGCTTTTTATCTTTTATGGGACAATAAGCGGAATTATATAATTTCACCGGCCTTAAATTAATGTACTGGTCGAGGCCGAATCTCGTCGCAAGTAATATGCCCTGTTCCAATATTCCGGGTTTCACATCCGGATGCCCGATCGCGCCCAGGAATATCGCGTCGAACTTCTTAAGGTTAGCAAGCTCTTCGTCCGTTATGGTCTTGCCCGTCTTTAAATATCTTTCTCCGCCGTAGTCGAAGACCTCTTCTTTATAATTGAAACCGAATTTTTTCGACGCGGCCTTCAAAACCTTCAACCCTTCAGCCACAACTTCCGGGCCTGTCCCGTCTCCGGGAATAACTGCGATCTTATAGTTCTTCATCTCTTCTTCTTAGCTATAGAATTCATTAACCCGCCTGCTTTTACTATTTTTTGCATGAACGGCGGATATTTTTCAAATCTATAACTCTCCTTTCTTGTTAAATTCCTCACCAATCCTGTCTTTGTATCGACCTTTACGGAATCGCCTTTTCTTATGCGATCAGACGCCTCCTTAGACTCAACTATCGGAAGGCCTATATTTATGCTGTTGCGCGCGAATATCCTCGCGAAAGTCGCGGCTATGACATAGGATACGCCCGCTGCCTTTATCGCTACAGGCGCATGCTCTCTCGATGAGCCGCACCCGAAATTCCTGCCCGCGACTATGATGTCGCCCGCACTTACGGCCTTCGCAAATGCCTTGTCGATATGTTCCATGCAGTGGCTCGCAAGCTCCGCCCTGTCCGTTGTGTTAAGATATTTAGCTGCTATTATATCGTCGGTATTGATGTCGTCGCCGAACTTATGTATGCGCATTTTATTTTTCATATTATATAACCTCATCCGGATGCGCGATCCTGCCTTTAATGGCAGTGGCTGCCGCGACTGCCGGGTTCGAGAGATAGACTTCGCTCGTCGGGTCGCCCATCCTCCCTATAAAGTTCCTGTTCGTCGTCGCGACCGCCCTCTCGCCCGCCGCCAATATCCCTACGTGCCCGCCCAGGCACGGCCCGCAGGTCGGCGTTGAAAATACTCCGCCTGCCTCCACGAATATCCTGGCCAGGCCTTCATTTACCGCCTCCAGATAAACTTTCTGGGTTGCCGGGATCACTATCAGCCTTAGGCCCGGTTTTATCTTCTTGTCCTTGAGGATCTTCGCGGCGATCCTTAGATCCGATATCCTGCCATTGGTGCATGAGCCTATGACTACCTGGTCGATAGTGACGTCTTTCAACTTGCTTGCCGGCTTCACGTTGCTCGGGAGGCTCGGACATGCCACTAATGGCTCTATTTTCCTGACGTCATATTCTTTTACTTTGGAATATTTAGCGTCTTTATCGCTTGAATAGAATTTCCCGATGCCGCGCCTTGACTTGTTCTTTATGGCCCTTTCATAACGCTCGGTTATTTTATCAGGAGCTATTATCCCGCTCTTTCCGCCGGCTTCTATGGCCATGTTGCACATGGAGAGCCTGTCTTCCATCGGCAGGTTTTCTATCGTTTCGCCGCAAAATTCCATTGCCTGATACAAAGCGCCGTCAACGCCTATGTCGCTTATCGTATGCAGGATAAGATCCTTGCCTCCGACCCACTTACTGAGTTTGCCAAAGAATATGAATTTCATCGACTCGGGCACTTTCAGCCAGACTTCACCCGCCACCATTGCCGCTGCAAGGTCTGTCGAGCCAACGCCCGTCGAGAACGCGCCCAAAGCGCCGTAAGTGCATGTATGCGAGTCGGCTCCTATTACCAGGTCACCCGGAAGGACCAGACCCATTTCGGGAAGGAGCGCGTGCTCCACCCCCATCCTGCCGATCTCAAAATAATTTTTTATCGAATATTTTTTCGCAAAATTGGCCAATATCTTGCACTGGTTGGCGCTCTTCATGTCCTTTGCCGGCGCGAAATGGTCAGGGACAAGCACCACCTTATTCTTATCAAATACTTTTTTGGCGCCTGTCTTCTCAAATTCCTCTATCGCGAACGGCGCAGTGATATCATTGCCCAGGCATATGTCAACTTTGGCGTCGATAAACTGGCCGGGATGTACATCCTTTGCCTTCGTATGTTTCAACAATATCTTTTCGGTTATCGTATGTGGCATATCTGTTTCCTATTCTTGCTTAAATTTCGCGCATCACGGCTATTTCCTCGCAATTCGGGAAATAACAGCATTTTATGCATTCCGACCATATCTTATGGGGAAGCTCTTTTCTGTCGATGAGCTTAAAACCGAAACGCTTAAAGAACTCCGGTACATAAGTAAGCGCGAAGACCTTCTTCACTTTCAGCATCTTAGCGTCTTTAAGGCATTGATTCAGGAGCTTTGCCCCTATTCCCTTATTACCTTTAGATACGGCTACGGCAAGACTCTTTATCTCCGAAAGGTCTTCCCAGTCTACGTGCAGCGCGCAGCACCCGTAAACATTTTTACCTTCGGTGTAGACGTAAAAATCCCTTATATTCTCGTATAATTCGTTCAAGGAACGGGGAAGCATCTTTTCGCGCTTCGCGTAAACGTTAATGAGCTTCTGTATCTTCTTCACGTCATCAACTGTGGCTTTTCTTATCGGCATAACTCTTTCTTTCTGTAGAAAGCTTTCTTCTTGAATTTACATAGCCTATAAACGCAACAAACCCCGCACTTTGGGGTTTGGGCAATGCAAGTCTTTCGACCGTGCTCTATTATACCTAAATGGAATTGATATATCAAGTCTTTTGGTACAATTGCCGAAAGCCGCTTGTGCGCTTCCTCTATATTATATTCTTCGGGCACGAGACCCAGCCTCTTCGTGACCCTGAATATATGGGTATCGACCGGCATAATGGGTTTGCCGAAACTGAATAATAAGACACATGCCGCTGTTTTGGGGCCTACCCCCTTCAGAGATCTTAAATAGTCCAGGGCAGCCTCAATATCTAACCTGGTTAGATTTGCCAGATTAAGCCTGCCTTCGCGCTTTTTTATCTCTGTCAGGACCGATTTTATTCTATCAGCTTTAATATTGGCGAGGCCGGCATGCCTTATAAGCTGCGCAATTCGTCTCGTATGGGTTTTTAACAACTCATCCCACGATTTAAGATTTATCTTTAAAACTGCATACGCTTTCAGTGAATTTTTATCCGTCGTATTCTGCGATAGTATCGTGCGCACCAGTTCATCGATCGGGTCCGTCTTCTTAAAAGGCGGCCTGGCGCCATAGGTCTTGTTCAAAAAGCTCAATATCCGTCTTATCTTGTGTTGGATGTTCATAAAAAGAGGTTACCGGCTCCCAGGACGGAAGATAACAATATCTTAGTATATGGATGTCTTGGATCTGAATATACTTCCCGGGTCAAGCCTTCTTCGACTATTCTTCCCTCTTTCATCACCGCGACGCGGCCACACATATATCGCACCACGCGAAGGTCGTGGCTTATGAAGAGATATGTCATGTAGAATCTATTTTGAATATCTTTCAGCAAATTGAGTATCTGCAATTGAACGGTTACATCAAGGCTTGAGACAGGCTCATCGCAGACGATAAATTCTGGCTCCGTGATCACGGCTCTCGCGATCGCTATCCTCTGCCTCTCCCCGCCCGAGAATTGATGAGGGAATTTTCTTAGCGCTGCTTTAGGAAGCCTTACAAGATCCAGCGCTTCTTCAACCTGCTTTTTAATTTTCTGCTTTTTTAACACCAGCCCTTCCGCTATAATATCCCGCACTCTCATCTTCGGATCGAGCGAATTTTGCGGATCCTGGAATATGACCTGCAAATTGCGTGTCCCAACTTCTATCTTTCCGGAATCGGGTTTTAAGATGCCGAGGATCATCTTCCCGAGCGTTGTCTTACCGCAGCCCGATTCTCCTACCAGGCCGAAGATCTCTCCCCTATTTATCTCAAGCGTTACACCGTCCACGGCATTGACAAAACCTCTCGTCTCTTTGAGATAGCCATGTTGCACCGGAAAACGTTTTTTTACATCAATACATTTAACCATCATGATAATGCCTTTACCGATTCGAGAAGCGCGATCGTATATTTATCTTTAGGATCATTCAATATCTGTTTAGTCGCTCCCGATTCCACTATCTTGCCTTTATACATGACCGCCACACGATCGCACATTTTAGCGATTATGCCGAAATCGTGGCTTATAAAAAGTATCGATAGTTTTTCTTTCGCGATTATCTCTTCCAGCAAGTCCAGTATTTGCGCCTGTATGGTAACGTCTAAAGCGGTCGTCGGCTCATCCAAGATAACGAGCTCGGGCGAATTCACAAGCGCCATCGCTATCATTGCGCGCTGCTTTGTCCCGCCGGAAAGCTGGTGCGGATAGTCATGATAGACTTTTTTCACATCCGGGATATGGACTCTGCCCAAAAATTCCATGGCCAATTTTTCTGCGCCTAGCTTGTTAATTTTTTGATGGGCTGTAATTGCCTCCGTTATCTGCTCGCCTATCGTGAATACAGGGTCGAGCGCGCTTGCAGGCTCCTGGAATACGATCGCGATCTTAGCGCCTCGTATACCGCGAAGATAAGCCTCGTCTTTATCCAAAAGATTTATGCCATCGAATAAAACTTTGCCACCAACTATCTTGCCGGGCGGCGCGACGAGTTTGAGGATAGACAGCGCGGTCAGTGTCTTGCCCGAACCGGATTCCCCGACCAGGCCAAAGACTTTATTCTTTCCAATATCGAAACTTATATCATCAACGGCTTTGACAATATTGCCGGATGCATAAAAATATGTTTTCAGGTTTTTTACTTCGAGTATTTTATTTTCCATCTATCAGCCCAGGCTCTTGCGGAAACGCAAACTGCTCAATGTGATTATAGTAAGGCCCATAACGAACAAGATAAGTATGGGCTGCCATAAATAATATATGCCAATCCCTTTTAAAAATATGCTGCGCACTATGACAAGATAGTATCTTAAAGGATTGAATAGAGTGACATATTGTATCACCTTCGGCATGTCGGCGATCGGATAGGCAAACCCGGAAAGCAGGATAGACGGGAAATTATATAAAAATACGGACATCATCGCTTCCTGCTGGGTCGCCGATATGGTCGAAATGAACAGGCCTATGCCCAGGCTTGTCAATAGATAGACCAGCGTAGAAAAAAATAATAGCACAAGACTGCCCCGTATAGGTATGTGGAACCATAAGACCCCTACAATAGTTATTAACGTAACCTGCATAAGCGCAATAATAGCAAAAGGCGTAAGCTTTCCCAGGATCAATTCAAAAGGCGTTATCGGGCTTACGACCAGCTGTTCCATGGTGCCTATTTCCTTTTCGCGGACTATCGCCATGGATGTTAAAAGAAGAGACATGAGCGTCACAATCAGGGATATGACGCCCGGCAGATAGTAATTCTTCGATTCGAGATTTTCATTGAACCATCGCCTGTCCCGCAGATCGACCATGGGAATGGATGATATCTCGTTTCCCACTAATGCCCTGGCGCGTTCCTTTAGCGCCCTGTAATTGTAATTACCGACGATCTGTCCGGCATAACCTAAAATAATGGAGGCGGCGTTGGAATCGGTCCCATCCAGGATAAGCTGCAGCTCGGCGCTCTTATTCCCGATTACATCCCTGGCAAAACCACGGTCGAATTTAATGACACCGAACACCTTAGACCTATCTATAACGTCCCTCAGCTCTTCCAGGCTGGAAAGATAATATTTGAACTCGAAATACTTGGAATAAGAGAACTCTCTCAAAAGATCTCTGGACTGTTTGGTATTATCAAGGTCATAGACCGCAGTCGGCACATGGTCGATGTCCATGGTTGCCGCATATCCGAAGATCATGACCTGTATCAGGGGCGACAGGAATATTATGGACCTCATGCGCGGATCGCGGAATATCTGCAGGAATTCTTTTTTAAGTATGGAAAATATTCTCTCAAACATATGTCACGCTATCTTTTTCTTGAATTTTCTGATCGCCACGGAAACTATAATAAAAGCAAATATGCACAAAAGAAGGCTTGGCCGCCACAGGACGTCAAGGCCCACGGCCTTCAGGTATATTCCCCTCAATATGATTATGTAATAACGTGCCGGGATGAGGAAAGTAAGGGCCTGGACCACTTTAGGCATATTAAATATCTCATACGTAAACCCCGATAATAAAAATGTCGGCAGGAACGAACTCAATATGGCGAGTTGGCTGGCAGTCCGCTGGTTTTTTGTGACTATCGAAATGAGCATCCCTTGGGTCAATGCGCCGGTGAGAAATACGCTGCTCAAAATGAGGAGCAGTATCACACTGCCCCGCATCGGCACTCCGAAAGCGAACACGCCCAATAATACGGACATGATAAGATCGAAAAAACCTATCGCGAAATAAGGCAGGAATTTCCCCAGAAGAAGTTCAGCGCGCCTCACGGGAGTCGATATGAGCTGTTCCATAGTGCCACGTTCCCATTCTCGGGCCACCGTAAGCGAGGTCAAAAGAGACGATATTATCATTATGATGACCGCGATAAGGCCCGGCACGATGAAGAGTTTCGACTGAAAATCCGGGTTGAACCATATCCTGGATTGAAGGTTAACAGGCGTCGGGTTCTCTTTCGTATATTTTTTCATGATGTTCAGGATTATATTCGTATTATACTGTGTTACAACGGCATTCGCGTATCCGAGCGCGATAGTGGCCGTATTGGAATCACTTCCGTCCAGGATCAGCTGGACCGGCGCAGGCCGTCCCGAAAGCAAGTCTTGGGAAAAATCCTTTTCTATCACCATTGCCATCATGGCCTTGCCTGAATCGATAAGCCTCTGCAGATCGCGGTAATTGTCATAATATCCTATTATCTGAAAATATTTTGAATTTTTGAAGTTCAGAAGAAAATCTACCGAAGCCCTGGTATTGTCGCGATCCCATATGGCAAGAGGTATATTATCAATATCAAGGCTTAAGGCAAACCCAAATAGGACTATTAGTATCATCGGTATCACTATCGCAAGCGCCAGGCTTCTCGGATCGCGTATTATCTGGATAAATTCTTTTCTCGATATGGCGCTAACTCTTCTTAGATTCATCGTGTTCCTTGTCGTAATCTTCTATTAACGAAACGAAAACGTCTTCCAGCGTCGCTTTTATCTTAGTTACCTTATAATCTTTCAATCCCGATCTTTTAAAAATATCCTTTATCGCGTCTATGGCCGCACGTTCATCTTTGACCACGGCATGTATAGAGACTCCGAATAAAGCCGCCTCTTCAACCCCCTTTAAAGTTTCTATCTTATCCAGCCAGTCCTCCCCCTTCGCCACCCGTATGTCGAGAACTGTGTTCTTCATTATCTTTGTCTTCATCTCTTCCGGCGTGCCCATCGCGATGATCGACCCTTTATAGATGAGGGCCATCCGGCCGCAATTCTCCGCCTCGTCCATATAGTGGGTCGTAACAAAAACGGTTATGCCGTTCCTGGCCATATCTTTTATTATGGCCCAGAAATTATTCCGGGTGATCGGATCGACACCGGAAGTCGGCTCATCCAAAAATATTATTTTCGGTTTATGTATTATGGCGCATCCCAGGGCAAGCCGCTGCTTCCATCCGCCCGAAAGGGTACTGGTAAGCCTATGCCTGAATGCCTCGAGGCCGGCGAGGCCGATTATCTTTTCTTTCCGCGCCTGTTTTTCATCTTTTGGGACCCTGTATATTCCGCTGTAAAAATCTATGTTCTCTTCGACGGTCAGGTCGTCATACAGAGAAAACCGTTGCGACATATATCCTATGTTCTGCTTTATCTTGCCCTGCTCTTTTATAATGTCGAATCCTCCAACCTTGCCCGATCCGGAAGTCGGAGAGATTATGCCGCAGAGCATCCTTATCGTTGTCGATTTGCCCGCGCCGTTAGGTCCGAGAAATCCGAATATCTCGCCGCCTGATACTTCAAAATTTATCCGGTTGACTGCCGTGAAGTTGCCGAATTTTTTTTCAAGGCTTGTAACGGCTACCGTATTATTTTCCGGCATGAGATTCCCATTCATTTATTATTTTGATAAAAGCCTCCTCAAGGGTCTTTGCTTTAAATTCTTCCTTTATCTTATCAGGCACGTCGCAGCGCAGCATCTTGCCCTTATGTATAAGCCCTACCCTTTTACATCTCTCCGCTTCGTCCAGGTACGAAGTGGCGTAAAAGATAGTCACCTTCTCTTTTAATAGGTTATAGAGTATCTTCCAGAAATCCCGCCTTGATACAGGATCAACGCCGTTCGTCGGCTCATCCAGGAATAGGACTTTCGGGGTATGGATGAGCGCGCATGCCAGGCCCAGCTTCTGTTTCATTCCTCCGGATAGCTTACCCGCAAGCCTGCCTTTGAAAGGCGTAAGCCCGCTGAATCCCAAGAGTTTCTCGATCCTATCCGATCTTTCGTTGCCGGATACGCAGTAAATGTCGGCGTAAAAATTCACGTTCTCCATTACCGTCAGGTCCTCGTAAAGGCCGAAACGCTGCGACATGTACCCGATGTTATCCTTCAGGCTCTCGGATTCTTTCACGATATGCTTGCCGTAGACCCAGCCTTCGCCCGACGTAGGCTCGAGGATACCGGTCAGAAGACGCATCGTCGTGGTCTTGCCGGCCCCATCGGGTCCGACGAGTCCGAATATTTCGCCCTCCGGGACCTCGAACGAGAGATCGTCTACCGCAGTGATATTATCGAATTTCCTGGTGAGGCTGACAGCTTTTATGCTGGTCATCTAGTCAACCTTGATATAGGCGTCGGCAGGCATGCCCGGTTTTAGGTCGAGACTCGAATTGTCCACCCTGACCTTGATCCTGTATACGTATTTGACCCTCTCTTCGGTGGTCTGGAT
>PLNN01000057.1 GCA_003142795.1 Candidatus Omnitrophota bacterium | reverse complement strand
GCGCCTCATTTACTATAGACTCTACGATCCCCTCGACTTCGGAATTGCCGAGCTTTGTCTTTGTCTGGCCCTCAAATTGCGGGTTCGGCACTTTGATGCTTACGACCGCGGTGAGCCCCTCTCTTACGTCATCGCCGGAAATACCGCCGTCTGACTCCTTCAACAGGTTCTTCGATTTACAATATTGATTGATGGTCCTGGTAAGCGCGGATTTGAACCCGGTAAGATGCGTGCCGCCTTCTATCGTATTTATATTGTTGGCGAACGTGAATATATTTTCGCCATATCCGTCGTTATACTGCATGGCCACTTCCGCGATGACCTGGTCCTTCTCCTTCGAGAAATATATGACTTTTTTGTGCAGTATATTTTTATTTTTGTTCAGGAATTCGACGAACGAAATTATACCGCCGGAGAATTTGAATTCAGCCTCTTTTTCCTTTACCCGTTCGTCTTTCAGCGTGATCCGTATATCCTTATTAAGGAACGCAAGCTCTCTTAAGCGGTTAGACAATGTGTCGAAGCTGTAGTTGACCTTTCCTTTGCCGAATATCTCTTCATCCGCTTTGAACGTAACGCGCGTTCCCGTCTTGTTCGCGGTCCCTATTGTCTTCAGCTTGGACGCGGTCCTTCCTTTTTCATATTCCTGGTGGTAGATCTTGCCATCACGCTTTACTTCGACCTCCAGCCATTCGGAAAGGGCATTCACAACGCTCACCCCGACCCCGTGCAGGCCTCCGGCAACTTTGTAAACCCTGTGATCGAATTTGCCGCCTGCGTGAAGCTTCGTAAGCACTACTTCGACGGCTGGCTTCCCCTCCGTCTTATGTATATCCACTGGTATGCCGCGGCCGTCATCTACGACAGAGACGGAGTTATCCGCGTGCACTACCACATCTACGTTGGACGCGTACCCCGCCATGCATTCATCTATGGCGTTATCGACCACCTCGTAGACGAGATGGTGCAAGCCGCGCTGGGTGGTGTCACCGATATACATTGCGGGCCTTTTTCGGACCGCGTCCGCGCCCTCGAGGACCGTTATCGTCGTCGCGTCGTATTTTTTTACCGCGGCGGCCTTATCCTGCTCCTTGGTGTCTTTCGGCACGGCAGCCTCTTCCTTTTCTTTCTTTTTCTCTTTCATTTTTCTCCCCTGTTACCTGCGCCTTATTTGATTTCCCCTATCCGGAATCTTATGTCTTTCAGTTTTTTCCCTTTAAGTTTTCCTTCGAGTTTTTTTAATATCTCTTTCCTTTGTATGGTCAATTCGTACAGCCAGCCTGAGTCGTCTACGTTTATCCTGAGCGCCGACCTCCTAATCGAAACCGGCTTTGTGTGCGCTGCCGCACGTTTGCCTACGGCATCCTGCCAGACCTGCGCCATTTCTTCCTGCGTCAGCTTTGTGGCCCGCAGGTTTTTAATGACACCTTTCAACAACTCTTCTAAAACGCCCGGCTTTTTTGTCTCCACCCGCACCTAACCCAGGTGCATCGGTAAAACTACGTAAACATATTCCGCCCCGATGCGTATGGCACCCGGCTTTTCCGGATCGGAAAGTTCAAATGATATCTTTTCCTGGTCTGTATTCTTTAAAACGTCGATCAGGTATTCCGGATTAAACCCGATGGCCATGTCCTTACCCTTATACTCTCCGTCCAACTCTACCCTCGCCTCGCCTAAATACGGGGCGCTTTTGGATATTATCGCTTTGTCCCGCGCGAGCTCGACCTTTACCGCCATGGAATCTGAGTTGGTAAAAAGCGCCACTCTTTTGATCGCGGCTAGGAATGTGTCTTTCGGCACAGCAAACTTATCTTTTACTTCTTTTGGAACAACCTGCTCGTAATTTGGGAATTCTCCCTCTATAAGCCGCGACACGAGGCGTGTGTTGCCTGTATCGCAAAATATCTGGTTTTCCCCGAAAAATATCTTTACGTCTCCTTCATCGCCCAGGATCTTGTCCAGCTCGGCCACCGCCTTTGTCGGCATAATGAATTTTCTCTCGAGCGTTTTTGGAAGCTGCATTTTTTCTTCTATTAACGCCAGCCGTCTTCCGTCGGTAGCGACAAGCCTTATGTGGGTCGGTTTAATGACAAAAAGGATGCCGTTCAGCACATACCTGGCCTCGTCGTGGCTTACGGCAAACGCGACCATTTTGATCATTTTTTTTAATTTACTCTGCTGTAGCGTTATAGATTCCTTATCTTTAAACTCCGGCAGTTGTGGGAACTCCTCTTTAGGCAGTCCCATTATTTTAAACGCGCTTTTGCCGCACTCGATATGGATCATGTTATTTTTTTTAACCGACACAGATATGGTTTCATCGTCCGGTAGTTCTTTTATTATATCCGAGAATTTTTTTGCCGGCGCTGTGATGGCCCCTATGATCGATGGTTTTATCTGTATTTTTGATACTATCCCAATATCGAGATCTGTGGTAGTTAAAATAATATTATCCTCAGTTGCTTCTATTAATATGTTCGATAACACGGGCAAGCTGGATTTTATATTTATCGCTGTCTGCACGCTTTGTATGCCTTTTAATAAAACATCTTTTGTGGTATTAAATTTCATCCACAGCCCCTTTCTACTATTAGTTATATATAAGAAACAGAAGACGTAGTAGTAATACCTGTTGATAAGTTGGTAACATCATAACATCAACCCGCAAAAAGCGTTACAACCTTAAAAAAAATCACAACCCCAAAAAACTTATCAACACCGCCAACAGGAAATCACCATTCTACTTCGCTACAGCAGCCAAACTGTAATGAAGCTTCGTAGCAATGAATTCTTTGGGCGAAGGAGAATGCCGCTACGTAGCTCCATCAAATATGAGATTAATAGCGAAGTAGGGCAAACACCAACCCTAACTCTTGATCCCCTGGATCAGTCTATCAATAGACTCTTTCAAACCCTTTTTGGTCTTTAATTCCTCTTCTATCTTGTCACATGCGTGTATAACCGTCGTGTGGTCCCTGCCACCAAAATGCTCCCCTATCTCCGGGAGCGAAAAATCTGTCATCTGGCGCGTGAGATACATAGCTATCTGCCTGGGGTAGGCCACAGCCTTGCTTCTTTTTTTAGCGCGCATATCGGACAGCTTGATATCAAAATACTCGCTGACCTTCTTTTGGATCAGGTCTATCGTTATTTTTTTCTCACCCTCGATTATCATGTCTTTAAGGACCTCTTTCACCAGGTCCACAGACACTTCTTTGCCGATCAGTTTCGCGTAAGCCACCACTCTTATGAGCGCGCCCTCAAGCTCCCTGATGTTAGACCTTATTTTTTCGCCCAGGAAATAAAAAACATCTTCGGGAAGCTTGATGGTCTCTTTTTCCGACTTCTTCTTTAATATGGCTATCCTTGTCTCAAAATCCGGGGCCTGGATATCCGTTACCAGCCCCCATTCGAACCTGGATATGAGGCGTTCTTCAAGAGACTGTATCTCTTTAGGCGGGCGGTCGCTCGAGACCACTATCTGCTTGTGGGCATCATATAACGCGTTAAATGTATGAAAGAACTCTTCCTGGGTTGATTCTTTGCCGGCAATAAATTGTATATCATCTATCAGGAGTATGTCAACATTCCTGTATTTTTCCCTGAATTTTGGCGTCGAGCGGTTCTGTATAGCGCCGATAAGCTGGTTGGTGAAATCCTCGCTGGATATGTACAGGATCTTGGCCTTAGGCATCTTCTGGGCGACGCGCTGCCCTATTGCGTGCATGAGATGCGTCTTACCGAGACCGACACCTCCATAAATAAAAAGCGGGTTATATGCTTTTGCCGGAGAGTCAGAAACGGCCTGCGACGCGGCGTGAGCGAAACGGTTCGACGGGCCGATAACAAAATTATCGAACGTGTACTTGGGGTTCAGCCCTATCTCTTTTGCGGAGTCGGCCACCTGGCGAGAGAATATGCCGAGGAACTTCTCTTTTTTGGGCTCCTCCCTGGGCGGCGTCCTGCGCAGGACGCCTGCGATATCGATCTCGCCGAAGATGAACTCTACCTTGAGATCTTTGCCGGACGCCCGCTGCACGGAAGTATCGATGAGGGCCATGTAATGGCTGACAAGCCACTCTTTGAAGAACTTGTTCGGTACTTCAAGAATAATTTTATTATCAGACAGCGATACAAATTTGATCGGGGCAAACCATGTATTAAAAGACTGGTCATTTGAGCGGTCTTTCTTGATAATATCCTGCGCGCGCGACCAGACCTGCGAATCCTGCTCTGCCACAAAACCTCTCTTTTTAAATGTTATCCACAGCCAAACAAAGGGATTTTAACACAAAAAACAAAGTTATGCACAAGTTGTCAACAGGTAGGTGGGGATTATTATAACGAAACAAGTCCGGCATTGCAAGAAAATTCTGCTTCAACCTTCTACAAGCTCCAACTATGGTAGAGCTATACAGGAATCATTCCTACGAAACTCTGCCATAGTTGGAGCGGTGAAGAGCGAAGCAGAATAACTTGTTGACTCATAAAACATTTATGGTATAATCATAAAACCAAAAATTCGAAAGGGACAAACATGAAGTATAATCTGAAATGCAAATCAAATATCAAAAGAAAAAGGACGCACGGCTTCAGGAAGAGGATGTCTAACCGCTGGGGCAGGGCCGTTCTAAAAAGAAGAAGACAGAAGGGCCGCCATAAGCTTACGGTATGATCCCGCATCATTCTGCGCGGGGCGCGGCTCCCGACGGGAAAATGGGCAAAACCGAACACCTTTTGAAGTCGGCGGACTTCGCACGCGTTTATAAAAAAGGGCGCGCCGCGAAAAAAAATTCCACGATCCTTTATTCTTTCCAGAACGGGCTTGTTTATAACCGCATCGGTTTTTCAATAAGCTCGAGAAATGTCAGAAAAGCGTCTTCGCGCAACAGGATGCGGCGCATCTTCAGAGAGATCTACCGGCTGAAGAGAAAAGACCTTAAAACAGGTTTCGATATAGTGGTAATATTAAAAAAAGAGATAGAAAAAACCGTCCCCCACAAGGATTGGGAGAGTATTTTTTTAACGCTTACGCGAAACGCAGGGCTTTTGAAAGAGCAATGAAAAAAATATCGGTAGCCGTACTAAAATTTTATCGTAAATACTTATCGCCAATGAAGTTACAATGCTGCAGATTCCACCCTTCCTGTTCAGAATATGCCATTGACGCGATAGAGAAACATGGGTTTTTTAAGGGTGTTTTCAAAAGCATTAAACGGATCCTGCGCTGCCATCCATTTTCGGCAGGCGGCTATGATCCAGCATAAGGAATAAAATGGAAAAAAGACTTCTTACGGCAGTAGCGCTTTCAATATTTATAATAATAGCTTTCCAGTATCTCGGCCCGAAGCCTGTGCGTCCGCCGCAGCCTATAAAAGCTCCGGGGGTAATCGCCACAACGCCTTCCGCGTCCCAGGAAACCGCGATAAGCGCGCCGTCGCCATCGAATCCTGCCGTCGAGGAAAAAGAGACCATCGCCGAAACGGACAAATACATTTTGACGTTCAGCAATATGGGCGGCTCCATAAAAAAGATACAACTAAAAGACCACAAGAATCTTTCCGATAATGGGCCACTGGAGCTTGCAGGCATAAAAAACCCTAAAGAATATATAGGCGCGATCAGCACCAATCTTTCCAAGACGCCGCTGGACGTTTCGGAATATGCGGTTACGAAAAAAGGCGACGAAGTAATATGCGAGCTGAAGGCTAAAGATCTCACTATAATAAAGAGATATATTTTACATAACACTAAGCACTACATAGAGTTACAAATCTCTGCAAAGAACACCTCTGCCGCTGCACGAAAATTCAGCTACGATATTATAGGCGGCTCCCACTTAAAAGAAACAGACACACAGGCGAGTAGATTTAACGAAGTGATGGCCAAGATGGACGGCAAGACGTCGAAAGTAAAACTGCCGAAGACCGGCCGCGTCATTAATTTAGGCCTTGTAGAATGGGTCGCATTAAAAGATAAGTATTTCTCCCTCATCCTAAAGCCGGTTCCGTCGGCAAAGTCACAATTTATAGAGGAGAGCGAATCCAAAGAGATCATTACAGGAGTAGGGACCAACGGCGTTACGCTTGAGCCAGGCGCAAGCACGGATGAACAATTCATCCTATATGCGGGGCCAAGTCAAATAGCAAACCTGAAAGAAGCCGGCTATGGTCTTGAAGAGAGCGTGGATTACGGTTTCTTCGGGCCGATAACAAAAGTGTTATTAGTAGCGATGCACGCGATCTACGCGGTAGTGCACAGCTGGGGAGTCTCTATAATTCTTTTATCAATAGTGTTGAATATAGTTCTCTTCCCTCTCACAATAAAGAGCTTTAAATCCATGCAAAAGATGCAAGAGCTGCATCCGCAAATGGAGAAGCTGAAGAAAGAACATAAAGATAACCCGCAGAAATTGAACAAAGAGATCATGGAGCTTTATAAGAAATATAAAATAAACCCATTGAGCGGCTGCCTCCCCATGCTGCTGCAGATGCCCGTATTCTTTGCGCTGTACCAGGCGCTGATGAAGTCGATCGAACTGAGAGGCACAAAGTTCCTTTGGATAAGCGATCTCTCGTCTCCCGACGCTATAAGGCTGCCTTTTACTCTGCCGATGTTAGGTAATAAGCTACATCTTCTCCCTCTTATTATGGTCGGAGCGATGCTCGTTCAGCAGAAGATCTCAACAAAGACTATGGGCGCGGCAGTTACCGATGAACAAAAACAGCAGCAAAAGATGATGCTGATAATGATGCCGGTGATGTTCGGCTTGATATTCTATAATATGCCATCCGGGCTTGTGCTATACTGGATAGTTAATACTGTATTAACCGTGATCGAGCAATCGGCCGTTCTGAAAAAAGATTAATATATTCATTCTACCTTGACAAATGTTTATAGTTAAGGTATATTTTACATAAAATAGTTCCCCGTGGAAATAGTTCCCCGTGGAACATTTATAGGCAAAATGTCCAAAGTAATCGCTATCTGCAATCAAAAAGGCGGGGTTGGGAAGACTACTACAGCCATCAACCTTGCCGTCTACTTGGCCTTTTCCGGCAAGAACACCCTGCTTATCGATATCGACCCTCAAGGTAATGCCACGAGCGGCCTGGGCATCAATAAACACAATATAAAGACAAGCGTATATGATCTAATTATAGATGAGATCGATCCTAACCCGATTATAATATCGACAGGGATCGAACGCTTATCCCTTATCCCCTCCACTCTCAGCTTGACAGGCGCCGAAGTTGAACTCGTCGGCATAATGGGCCGCGAATACAGGCTTAAAAAAGCTTTGGCCCCCCTATTGGATTTGTATGATTATATTTTAATAGACTGTCCCCCATCATTAGGCCTTTTAACTGTAAATGCCCTTGCTGCAGCTGGTTCCGTATTAATACCCATTCAGTGCGAATACTATGCCTTAGAAGGATTAAGCCAGCTAGTCAATACCATTAATCTTGTTAAAGAGAATATAAATTCCAATCTGGAGATCGAAGGCGTGCTTCTTACAATGGCAGATTATCGCACAAAACTTACCAACGAAGTCATAAACGAAGCGCGCAAATTCTTCAAGGGCAAAGTGTATCAGACCGTCATACCCAGAAATATCAGGCTTACCGAGGCTCCAGGCTTTGGCAAACCAATAGCTTTATATGACAAAAATTCCATTGGCGCTCAAAAATATCAGGAATTTTCATACGAACTGTTAGGAGTAAAGAAAGACAAAACATCAATTGATATTCCTAACACCATACCTAACAATGAATTAGAGAAAGTAATTGGGGAGGAAATTAAATGATAGAAAAGCGAGCTTTAGGTCGCGGGTTAGAAGCGTTAATTCAACCAAAAGAAATCGACGCAACATTGCAATCTCAAGAGCGGATATTGCAGATACCGATTTCAGAGATCAAAACCAACAAGTACCAGCCGCGTCTTGAATTCAACCAGGAAAAGCTGAACGATCTGATGAACTCTATCAAAGAGAAGGGCGTTGTGCAGCCGGTGCTGGTGCGCAAGATCGCTTCCGGGTACGAACTGATAGCAGGCGAACGGAGGTTCAGGGCCGTAAAAAATTTAGGGATAGAAAAAATACCGGCGATCGTGAAGAATGTTGCCGATATCGACATGCTTGAGATCTCGTTGATCGAAAATATCCAGCGCGAAGAATTGAACCCGATGGAAGAGGCGCACGCGTTCCAGAAGTTCATTACGGATTTCAATTTTACGCAGGACAAGATCGCTCACGTCCTGGGCAAAGACCGCTCGACGGTAGCGAATATTATAAGATTATTGGCATTGCCGAAAAAGATACAGGATTTTATTTCCAAAAATATGATCACGACAGGGCACGCGAAGGCCATTCTGTCGCTCCCGGAGGAGACGGATCAGCTGCGTGTCGCGAATCTCGTCGTGAAAAAAGGATTTTCGGTAAGGGAGACAGAGGCGCTTGTCAGCCGGCGCGCGTCTGGCGCTCGGCCGAAGGCAGCAGCAGGAAAAGATCAGCACATCACCGACATCGAGGCATCGCTGCAGCAATTGTTCGGCACGCGCGTCAGGATAATGCACGGTAAAAAGCGGGGG
>PLNN01000055.1 GCA_003142795.1 Candidatus Omnitrophota bacterium | reverse complement strand
TGCATTTATTCCAACAAAACGCCTCATTTCCTGACCATCTTTTCAAGCGGCTGCGCGTTTTTCTGGGAGAAAAAGTCTCCCATAAAAGCGCTATCGGTGAATCTTTCGGAATTCATCGTTTTTTTAAGCGCCTGCTCTCTTGTCATTGTATTTTTCGGTATCGGGACTCCCGGTAGAAAAAAGAGTAAGTCCCTGCTGTCGTGGTTGGTTATATTTTTGATCAGCGCCGCCTTGACCACGGTTACCAGGCATGCTTTTAGATCTCCGGAGAATAAGCTGGAGTACTTATTTGTCTTTCTATTCATAATGCTGGGCATCATGTTTTTGCGGAACTGTCTTCTGTACCTGAAGACCCACGCGAACGACACCCGGTTCTTATTTCTCTTTATCTGGTTCGTAATAAATTCATGCATTGCCGTGCCCAACTATACGATCGCCGCGAGGTTCATATTGCCCGTTCTGCCGCCTTTGGTGTTATTGCTCATATATCTTGCCGAAACGAATAACGTCTCGCATAAGTTCTTCGGGAAGGGGGCTTATGCTGTTTACATGATAATATTTGCCGTTACTATACTGGTCGCGCATTCGGATTATTGTTTTGCCAATTCGTATAGGAATTTCAGCAGGGTCGTGCGTCAGACTTTTCCCGGCAAAAGGATATTTTTCGTCGGCCATTGGGGATTCCAGTATTATATGGAAAAAGAGGGGTTTGAAGCGCTGGATTTTGAAAAGGCCTCTCTCCGAAAAGGGGATATGGTCATTATAGCCTCGTCGACTTCCGGGATGTATTCCGATGCGCTCGTCAAATTGATGCAGCCCTACAGGCTGTATGAAGATAAGAAAAGGGGGATATTCACATTAATGTACCCTGATAAAGCCGGGTTCTATTCCGGAGGGTATGGGCCGTTACCGTATATGCCGCCATCCGGATTTGCCGAACAGTATCAGGTCTATGAAGTCGAAACGTCCTATGACGGGAAGCTGCCGCAGAAGAATTACCTGCTATAAGGCGCGAATGAATAAATACTTGCAATTTTAACAGAAAAGAGATATACTTCTAATCTTAGAGGTCATGTGACAGCCCCGTCGTGCTTTGTGGGCCGGGGGGCAAAGCAGGCCTAAACAAGGAGGCAGTATGGCGTATCAAGGTGGCAGTGGATTTGGTGGACCGCGGGAAATGCACAAGGCAACTTGCGCGGAGTGCAAGAAAGAATGCGAAGTTCCTTTCAAGCCTCGCGAAGATCGTCCAGTCTATTGCAAGGAGTGTTTTTCGAAACGTAAAGATACCGGCCGTTAAGCCGAAAGGCCAAACCGGAAAGTATACTTTAGTACAGTTGTTAGTGTAAGTATTTTCTTGTGAACGTACTGACAGCCCCGACCGGAAGTGAGATTAAAACGGCCGGGGCTTTCTTTTGGAACAAAGAGATGATTCATGCAAAAAGTGCGCTATGAAGTCGACCCGTATAACAGGCTCATAGTTAATGATTCCGGCGCTCAGGGTGATCTTGAAAAATTCCGCAAAGTCCTGGACGGCCGGTTCAGGATCGGCGAAAATAACGAATTGTCGTATCATATAAAATCGCCCGCATCCGAAGATGAGTCCGTTCCCAACCAGGTCAGGATAAGCGGCAACTGGTCGCTGACCGATAACCACGAATTACAACTTACCCTGGACAAAGAGGCCCGCGAGACATTCGGCGACGCGATAACCCTGCAGGGCCGGATACTCGATGTCGATAAGAGCTCACTCCTCTTTTCGATCACTACAAAGACCGATGACGACGTTCGGACCACTTACATCCTGGATCTTCAGGGCTCGTGGAAGGCGGACGAATTTAACCGTCTCTCTTTTTATGTGCGGAGAGAGAGCGGCGAGCACGACATCCTGACATTTAACGGCGCCTGGACCATAAATAAAGATCATCAGATCGTATATCAATATGAGAAGGCATCTCTTGTCAGGAAAGAAAAAGAGACGCATACCCTGACATTCAAGGGACACTGGGACATAAAGAATAATGCCCGCGTATCATATGTATTGGATGTGAATTCAAGATCGGCTTTCGATTTTGAAGCGTCTATCGGCGTTCCCGGAGAAGACTATATTAAATTTGAAGTAGGCATTGGATTGGAACGCCGGGCCCTGCCGGTAAGGCGGGATGTCATCCTGTTCGGCAGGTGGAAACTGAAGAGGGACGCAGGGGTATTATTCGAAATAAAATATGAAGACGGCGAAGTGCATGCGATAACGTTCGGCGCGGACGCCAGGCTTACGGATAAAGATACGGTAGAATTTAAACTTAAATATAGTTCCGATGATAAAGATACGGGCATGACATTGGAGCTGTCGCATAACATATTGGAAGGCGACGGGGAGATGTTCTTGCGCGGCCTGGCCTCAAAGCGCGAATTGGCCGTTTATGCCGGCATGGCATGGGCGTGGTAATTTAAGGAGGGCGGCATATGAAAAGCTTGATCACTTATTATTCTTTTAGCGGGAACACAGATAAGATAGCCAATATTTTTGGGAAGATCCTGGAGGATAAAGGAGCGGTGGATATCCAAAGGCTGAAACCGCAAAATGAGATCACGACGTTTATGGCGCAATGCACGGCAGCGCGTAAACATGAGTCGGCCGTTCTCGGAGACAATGTTAAGTTTGACGCAAGCCCTTACGATCTCATATTGATCGGCTCTCCGGTCTGGGCATTTGCCCCGACGCCGGCAATGAATACGTTCCTCGACAAAATTTCAGGGTTAAAAGGCAAGAGGGTGGTTGTACTATTGACATCCGGGAGCGGATTGGGCGTTAACGCGTGTTTCAAAAATATCCATAAAATACTTGAGGCCAAAGGTGCCTCCAGGATAGATGAAATAAATATTCCCGACAGAAAAAATAAAGACGGGGATTTCGTAACATCGTCTTTACAAAAGATATTATAAAAGGTGCCTATGCGCGTCGCTATGTATTACGCAAATACCGATGTAAGGCTTGAAGAGAAGCCGAAACCCGTGATCGGGGACGGAGAGATCCTTGTCAGGATCGAGGCCAGCGGCATATGCGGGACGGATTGCCTTGAGTGGTACCGCGTAAACAGGGTGCCGCTTGTCCTGGGGCATGAGATCGCGGGCGTTGTCGCTGAGACGGGCAAAGGCGTAAAAGGTTATAAGGCAGGCGACAGGGTTTCAGTGTCGCATCACGTCCCGTGCGGCGAGTGCAGGTTCTGTAAGGCAGGCCATGAAACTGTCTGCGATACATTGCGCAAGACGAATTTCGATCCGGGCGGATTTTCCGAATTTGTCCGTATCCCGAAGATAAATGTCGAAAAGGGCACATATATATTGCCTCGAGGTGTCTCTTTCGAAGAAGCGACGTTCATCGAGCCGTTGGCTTGCGTGATAAGAGGACAGAGGCTGGCGAATTTTAAGAAGGGCAACTCAGTCCTTGTTGTAGGAAGCGGCATTTCCGGACTGCTCCATATTCAACTTGCAAGGCTCGGAGGCGCAAGCCGTATAATCGCTACCGATATATCGGACTTTAGGCTTAAGGCCGCGAAGAAATTCGGAAGCGACGAAGCGATAAACGCAAAGGACTATAAGCCGGAACATTTTAAGAATGCGAACGGCGGATATCTGGCCGATCTGGTGATAATATGCGCAGGAGCGACTTCAGCGTTTGAGCAGGGATTAAGGTCGGTCGAGCGCGGCGGGACCGTCTTGATCTTTGCCGCGGCTGGGAAAGGCGTAACTCTGCCGGTCCCGATCAATGATATTTTCTGGCGGAATGAAGTAACGATCACAAGCTCTTATGCGGGCAGCCCCGACGACCATCGCGAGGCCCTGGAAAAAATTGCCTCGCATAAAATAAACGTTTATGATATGATAACGCATCGATTTGGCCTCGCCGAGACAGGCAAAGGCTTCAAGCTTGTAGCTGAAGCGAAAGATTCGATCAAAGTTATAATAGAACCGCAAAAATAGTTACAAGGTCACAAGTCACAAAGTCACAAGTTTTTACTTGTGACATGTAACATTGTGACTTGCAACTTACGCTGTTAATGTGAGATAAACAATGGCAACACCGCTCGAGAGATGGGTAGAAGAACAGGCTAAGCTGACAAAGCCTGATAGGGTCTATTGGTGCGACGGCTCGGAGGAAGAGGCCCGCAGGCTTATTGAAATAGGCATGAATAAAGAAAGTTTTTCAGGCCACAGCCAGGTCTTCTACGAACTGAACCATCAGACCTTTCCGAATTCTTATCTGCACAGGAGTAACCCCACGGATGTGGCGCGCACAGAACACCTGACGTTCGTATGCCATCCCGATAAAGAGACGGCGGGCCCTAATAACAACTGGATGGATCCGGGAGAAGCCAAAGAGAAGATGCGTAAGCTCTCCGAAGGATGCATGCGCGGAAGGACGATGTATGTCCTGCCATATATGATGGGCCATCCCGATTCTCCTTACGCTAAGGCATGCATACAGCTTACGGATTCGGTCTATGTGGTGATAAGCATGCGCATAATGACGCGCATGGCCAAAAAGATCATAGATAAAATAGGCAACAGCAAAGATTTTGTGAAGGGCTTGCACTCGATAGGGGACCTTGATCCTAACAAACGATTCATAATGCATTTTCCCGACGAGCATTTCGTATGGAGCATAGGGTCGGGCTACGGCGGCAATGCGCTTCTGGGGAAAAAATGCTTTTCGCTCCGGATAGCGTCGTATCTTGGCCTGCAGGAAGGGTGGCTTGCCGAACACATGGTTATACTCGGCGCCCAGGACCCGAGCGGCGACACCACATATATTGCGGCGGCCCTTCCGAGCGCGTGCGGCAAGACTAACTTAGCGATGATGGAATCGGTCCTCCCCGGCTACAAAATATGGACTGTCGGCGACGATATCGCGTGGATGAACGTCGGCGAGGACGGAAGGCTCTGGGCGATAAATCCGGAGACAGGGTTTTTCGGCGTTGCGCCCGGCACTTCGAAGAAGACCAACCCCAACATGATGAAGACCCTTACAAAGGGCACCTTTTATCCGACTCTTTTCACAAATACTGCCATAAATTCCGATACTAATGAGCCGTGGTGGGAGGGTGCGAACGGTGCAACACCTAAAAATGTGATGGATTGGCAGGGTAATTCGTGGGATCCGGCCTCCGGAGACAAGGCCGCGCATCCCAATTCGAGATTTACGGTCTCCGCATACCAGTGCCCAACACTTTCCCCGCTATTCGAGAATCCGCAGGGCGTCCCGATATCCGCGATCTTCTTTGGCTCAAGGCGCATGCATTTGAATCCTCTCATAGTCGAGGGCATGAACTGGCAGCATAATGTATTCCTGGGCGCGCGGATGGGATCCGAGACTACCGCAGCGGCAAGCCACGAGGAAGGCGTCATAAGACGCGATCCCATGGCAATGCTTCCTTTCTGCGGTTACAACATGGCGGATTATTTCAAGCATTGGCTTAACATAGAGAAGAAGCTCGTTTATAAACCGAGGGTATTTTCCGTAAACTGGTTCAGGACAGATGAAGACGGTAAGTACTTATGGCCGGGGTTCGGCCAGAATATTCGGGTCCTCAAATGGGTGATAGACAGGGTGCACGGAAGGGTCGGCGCGGAAGAAACGCCAATCGGTCTCATTCCGCATTTAAAAGACCTGGATATGTCGGGTCTGGACATCCCCGGGGACAATATTAAAAAATTATTCGAGATCGATGTCAAGGGATGGCAGAAAGAGGCCGAAGATATCGAGATCTTCTTTAAGAAGTTTGGAGATCGTATGCCGAAGGAGATGTTGGGAGAATTGCATGCGATGAAGGCAAAACTGGGTAAGGGCTAAGATATATAGTCCCGCCAGGACTGAGATAGGGGGCGGGACGATTTGCCTACAGTGAAATAATAGCAAATCGGAGGAAAATAATGGACTGGGGAATGAAGAACAGGATCGCGAAGTTGATCAACCCGAAAGACGGGCATGCTGTATGGCTTGCCGTTGACCATGGATATTTTCTCGGGCCCGTTTCTAGATTAGAGGACCCGGCGAAGACCATTAAACCGCTTCTCCCTTATACGGATGCTCTCATGCTGACCAGGGGCGTGCTGCGGAATTGCGTCGACGCCTCTATCGATACGCCCGTTATTTTAAGGGTCTCAGGAGGGAACAGTATCGTCGGACCCGCGCTTTCGGACGAGGGCATCCAGACATCGCTTGAGGAAGCTATACGATTAAACGCATCTGCCGTCGCGATCTCGATATACGTCGGTTCAGAGCACGAGCATCAGACGCTGATCGCTCTCGGAGAACTTGTGAATGAAGCCCAAAGATACGGCATGCCGGTCCTCGCAGTCACGGCTGTAGGAAAAGAATTGCAAAAAAGAGATGCGCGATACCTCGGCCTATGCTGCCGCATTGCCGCGGAACTCGGCGCGCAGATGGTGAAGACATATTATTGTGAAGATTTCGCCAAAGTCGTTAAGTCATGCCCGGTCCCGCTCGTCATTGCAGGCGGCCCTAAACTGAAGACGGAGATGGATGCGTTAAAACTTGCCCATAACGCCATAGAGGAAGGCGCCGGTGGAGTAGACATGGGCAGGAATATATGGCAGTCCGACAATGCGGTCGGCATGATGAAGGCGATGCGGGCCATAGTCCACGAGAACGCGTCCGTCAAAGAAGCGGCTAAGTTTTTGAAATAAGATATTCTTCTTGCATTTTATCGATAAAAGGCATATAATTTTTAACATACAAATTTTGCTATAAACAGGGAGGAATTAGTATGAAGAAAAGTTTTGTTTTTGTTGTTGCTGTAATAACGGCAATGTTCTTTGTCTCCGGCTGTGAAACTGTGCCGAAAAAATTCAAAGAAGAAGTGGCCGGTATAAAATCGAGGGTCGAAAGTCTCGAGACCAAGGTAGAAGGGGTTGAGGCCAAACAACAGGAAGTCGACCGCACAACCAGCGAACAGTCACAGGCCCTGGAAGAGATGAAGTCCGCTAAATCTTCCAGAGAGACTACGAATATTTCCGTCAAGCCGCGGGACTTCAGATCGAAAAGCCGTACGAAAGAACTGCAGACGTGCTTGAAGAACGCGGGTTTTTACATCGGGAAGATCAACGGCGTCAAGACAAAGCGTACCAAAAAAGCGATCCGGGAATTCCAGAAAGCCAATGGCTTGAAGGCTGACGGGGTCGTAGGGCCGAAGACATGGGAATTGCTTAACAAATATGCATCGGGCCCGGCGCAGGCTGCCGCGACAGGTGCTGATGAGGGAGCGACTAAGTAAGTCATAAGTCATAAATTGTAAGGGCTGCTCTCCAATAAAGAGCAGCCCTTTTTAATAGGGACGTAATCTTTATTTACCGGGAGGAACAATGAACGAAATACTTGAAATACTGGAAAAAGATGCGAGGACCACGCCCGAAGAGATGGCGCGTATGCTGAACACGACGCCGAAAGCGGTAAAGAATACCATTAAAAAAATGGAAAAGGACGGCGTGATCCTGAAATACAAGACGATAATAAATAAAGAGATATTAAGAGAAGAGGATAGCTCCGTCAGGGCGCTTATAGAGGTAAAGCTTACGCCTCAGAAAAATCTGGGATTCGATCATCTTGCCGAGAGGGTCTATCAGTTCCCGGAAGTAACGAGCTGCTATCTCATGTCGGGGACGTACGATCTTCTTGTCGTCGTCGAAGGCAAGTCGATACATACCGTTTCGAACTTTGTCGCGGAGAAGCTTTCGCCGATGGAGAACGTGCGCGGCACCGTTACGCATTTTATTTTAAAGAAATATAAAGAGGACGGCGATATATTGAAGCAGCAGGAGAAATCGAAGAGGCCGGCAATAACGTTATGAAGATCTCCAAAATAGTCGAACAGATCCCGCCTTCGGGGATACGCGTTTTCTTCGAGCTGGTGCTTGGTATGAAGGACGTCATATCTCTCGGTGTGGGCGAACCGGATTTTGTCACCCCGTGGAATATAAGGGAGAGGGCCATATTCTCTTTAGAAGAAGGATACACTTCTTATACTTCAAATAAGGGTATGATCGAGCTCCGCCGGGAGATCGCGCATCATCTCAAAACTAAATACGGCCTTGAGTACGATCCGGAAGAAGAGATACTCATAACCGTAGGCGTGAGCGAAGGGGCGGACCTTGCGATGCGCGCTATTATCGATAACGGCGATAAGATCTTGATACCCGAACCGTCTTATGTTTCCTATGGCCCGATCGCTACATTATGTCAGGGAAAGCCCGTTTACATAAAGACAAGGCCCGATAACGGTTTTAAGATCACGTCAAAAGATATCCGCGCGTCATGCGATAAAAAGACCAGGGCCCTTGTTCTGAATTATCCTAATAATCCTACGGGAACGACTTATTCGAAAAAAGAACTAAAAGCAATCACCAGGGTTGTTTCAGCGTCGGACCTTACGGTGATAAGCGACGAAATATATTGTGACCTGACATACGATTTCAACCACACGCCTTTACCCACTTTGCCGGGAATGAAAGAGCGGGTCATATATCTGAACGGCTTTTCGAAAGCGTATGCCATGACCGGGTGGCGGATAGGTTACGCCTGCGGTCCCAGGAATATCATTGCTGCAATGACCAAGATACACCAATATACGATGATGTGCGTTCCTATAATGTCGCAGATGGCAGCCCTGGAAGCCCTTAAACACGGTGACAGGTCGGTCCAGGAGATGAAACGCGAATACAGGAGGCGCAGGGAATTCGTCGTCTCCCGGCTTAATGAGATAGGGCTTATGTGCCATAAGCCTGACGGCGCTTTCTACGCGTTCCCGTCGATAAAAAATACCGGCCTTTCATCCATGAAGTTCGCTCAAAATCTCCTCAAAGAAGAGAAGGTCGCCGTTGTCCCCGGCACCGCGTTCGGAGAGTCGGGCGAGGGCTATGTGAGGATATCTTACGCCTCAGACCTCGATAAATTGAAAGAGGCGCTGATGAGGATGGAAAGATTTCTGCTGAAAGCGAGGAGGTAGGCACATGCCAAGACGAGCAGCCGGTTTTATCATAATGGCTATTTTGATATTTTCAGCTCTTCCCGTTTTCGCAAAAGGGCAGGATATCATAAAATTCAATACAGATGTGGAGATCGGTAAAGAGATGACGGTGAATGATGCTGTAGCGGTAGGAGGTAACCTTACGATCTACGGCAAGGTCGAGAATAATGCCGTGGCTGTGGGCGGATCGATCATACTGAAGCCGGGGTCGCGAGTGGGCAGGGAAGTTGTGGCTGTGGGTGGAAATATCATAAAAGATCCGGCGGCTGAGATAGGCGGAAAAACGACGCAGGTCTACATGCCCAATTTCATTCCTTCGTTTACGACGTTCATGCAGAGCGGCTGGATGACGTTATGGGCCACTATAAGTATCCTGGTCCTTTTGGGATTCCTGGGCCTCGCCGTATTGCTGACCGCTTTGATCCCCGAGCATATAGGCACTGCAGTCAACGCGCTCGAAAATTCTTTTTTGATGATGTTTTTATGGGGCATAGTGTGGAGCGTTCTTATAGTGCCTATAGCAGTTCTCCTCGCGTTGAGCATAGTCGGCATAATCCTGATACCGCTGGAGATACTTTTGGTCGGCCTTGCCTTTATAATCGGTTATATTTCCGCGGCGATATATATAGGAAAGAACGTTTTATTATCTTTTAAGAAGATCCCGCCGCCGTTCGTAGGCGCTGTGCTTGGCATATTAATACTATTCCTGGTGGGATTCGTCCCTATAGCGGGCTCTATTATAAAAGCGGTATTTTTGGTGGCGGGTTTCGGTGCGGTCATTACCACGAGATTCGGCACCGTAAAATAGAGCACCCCGGGCGGCGCGTCATGCGAATAAACTTGACAAAGTATGCAGTGGCGGTATAATTTTATCCAGAAAGGGGGAGCAAGATGAACAAAAGATTTTGGTTGGTGTTTTTAGTTGCAGTAGCTATTTTACCGATAGCCATTATTGGATGCAAAGGCAAGGTTGAGAAGCCGCAGGAAATGCCGCCTGCAATGATAGAGAATCAGGAGTCCGGGACCCCGGCGACTACAGAGAATGTGGCCGTGACAGAGCCTGCCCAGACCGTGGCGACCGAAACCATTCCGCCTACAGCGGCACCGGAGATAGCAAAGCCGGCTGCCCTTCCGCAGCAGATCGGCACTAACAGGAGCAAGGATATTCAGAAAGCGTTGAAGAATGCCGGTTTCTACGCGGGGACTGTTGACGGGAAGATAGGGCCAAGGACAAAAAAGGCGATAGAAGAGTTCCAGAAAGCAAAAGGCTTGAAGGCCGACGGCAAAGTCGGACCGAAGACCTGGACGGAGATGCAAAAGTATTTGACGCAGTAACACGGCGGAGAGATATTTTTACCGCAGATTTGAGCAAATTTCAGCGAAAAGGAGGAAAGCTGTCCATATGAAAAATATGTTAAAGTTCTCGGTTTTAACGATAGCGATAATATCTCTTGTCTTTTTGTCCGGCTGCGGGATTTCGAAAGCGAAGTACGAATCGTTGCTTAATGAAAAAATAGCGCTGGAAGAAAAAGTTGGCGCGCTCACAAAATCGAACGACGCGTTGAAGAGCGAATATGATAGCCTTTTGAGCCAGAAGATGGATCTCGCTACCAAAGTAATGACCCTGACCAACGAAAAAGCCGCGCTGAAGGGCGAATACGATAAGATATTGGATGAAAAAATAACCCTGAAAGCCGCTTACGATAAATTGCAGGCAGATACAAAAGCGCAATCCGTAAAGCGCCCATAATGCATCATGGAGGCCCTGCTTCGCTGCTATAGTTTAGCTGTAATGGAGCTTCGCAGGGCGAAAGGCAAATTTTGCTGAACGGTAAAAGGGTGGTCGTGGTGCTGCCTGCGTATAACGCAGAGAAGACTTTAAAGAAGACCTGCGACGAAATACCGAAAGATATTGTAGACGATGTACTGCTCATTGACGATAACTCCAAAGACCGGACCGTTGAAGTAGCAAGATCGATCGGCCTGAAAGTTTTTGTTCACGATAAGAACAAAGGTTACGGCGCAAACCAAAAGACCTGTTATAAAGAAGCGCTGAAAGACGGCGCCGATGTAGTTGTGATGCTGCATCCGGATTATCAGTATCCGCCAAAACTGATAACGCCGATGGCCGGGCTGATAACGTCAGGCATGTTCGACGTGGTCTTGGGATCGAGAATACTGGGCAACAAAGCGCTGGCAGGGGGGATGCCCCTCTATAAATATATAGCCAACAGATTTCTCACCCTGGCGGAGAATAATATGATAGGCGAGAAGCTGTCGGAATATCATTCAGGATACAGGGCCTTCTCGAGAGAGGCTTTATCGGGCCTTCCGCTCCTGGAAAATTCGGATGATTTTATTTTTGATAACCAGATGTTGGCGCAGGTTTTTTATTTCGGATACAGGGTAGGCGAAATAACCTGCCCGTCGATATATACGAAAGAATCATCTTCGATCAATTTTCGGAGAAGCGTTGTTTACGGATTAGGCGTTCTCTCCACGGCATTTAAATATATGATGCAAAAAAGATCTTTAGGGAGATATCCGATATTCGATAAGAACGGAAAGAAGATAACCGTTTAACGCGGCTTGACTTTTGATTTAGCATTATGGTATATTCAAAAAACATCACCACAAAATTTCAAAAGGAGGCATAGCATGAAGAATGGTAAATTAGTATATGCAGTAGTTGCTGTAGCATTAATGACCCTGATCGCCTTACCCGCATTTTGCGAAGATAATAAACAACCGCCTGTTAATCCACCGCAAGCTATAGCCCCGACAGTAACGCCGGCGCAAGGACAAAATACGGCACCTGCGATAGCGGCGCCAGTAACAACGGCATCTACGGACGCCATACCTCCGGCTCCGGTCAGCGGAGAAAACGCTGCGACTAAGGAACAATCTATTTATGGAGAGGTCCAGGTGGTGAATGCTGCCGCGAATTCATTGACGGTCCAATATTATGATTATGACAGCGATGAAGAAAAGACGATCGAGTTAGTTGCCGATAAAGATACGAAGATAGAGAATGCCGCCGCGCTGGGCAACATAAACAAGAGCGACTGGGTCGACGTAACGTATACGACTAGCGACGGAAAGAACGTTGCGAAGTCGATCATGGTCGAAAAAGAAGAGAAAGAGGAAGCTGCGCCAGGCGCTGCCGTAATGCCGGAAACGAAGCCGGCGGATGCGCCCGCGGAAGAATAGAAATTATTATTTGAAGAGGTAATGATGTGCTGTGAGATTTGCCCTCGTTATGTAGCCTGCGAGGAAGAGGAACATTTGAACGATTTGTGCTGCGTCAGCTGCTCGGATTACAAGTCCTGCTACAATAAGGATGAGGAAAAATCCGGGGATGAAGATGAGGTGACGGACGAATTTTAAAGCGTTTTGATCGGGGAGGGGGTCGCATGCCAGGACAAGCCTTAAAGAGAGAAAGAAAACAGTTCAGGTTCCCGCAAGGTTACGGCGATAACAAGATAGTCCTTCTGGCAAGAGACCCCTGGTGGGTCTTCACCTACTGGGAGATCCGTAAAGATAGAGAAGAAGACATTGTAAGGAAGATGGAGTCCGAGGGAGATTCTCCTGCCAAGTCAGTCCTCCGTGTTTACGATATCACAAACATAAATTTTAACGGTAAGAACGCTCATTCATTCTTCGATATAGAATTAAAAGGCCTTGCCAATAGTTGGTATGTAAATGTCGGTTCTCCGGATAGAAGCTGGATAGTCGATATAGGCATAATTTCCAAAAAAGGCAATTTCTATCTTCTGGCGCGGTCGAACGTCATAAAGACCCCTCGTTTCGGGATGTCGGACCAGCTCGATGCCGAGTGGGCGGTGCCGGAAGAGGACTACTGGAAAATGTATTCTCTTTCCGGAGGGTTCGGCGTAGGCAAGGGTTCCCTTGAAATGCGGGAGATGATAAAGAAACAGCTCGAAGAGCAGATATCTTCCGAAAGGCTATCGAGCGGTGCGTCATTTTACAGAAAGCCCGGCGAGAGGAAATTCTGGCTTGTCGTTAACTGCGAGCTTATAGTCTACGGGGCGACGGAGCCGGATGCGAAATTGACCGTGCAGGGCAAAGAAATAAAATTAAGACAAGACGGCACATTCACCTTAAGGTTCGCCCTTCCTGACGGCAAGCAGGTCATACCTGTTGAGGCCACTTCCAAAGACGGAATAGATCGCCGCCGCATAACACCAATAGTGACAAGAAAGACAGATTAAATTATATGCTGAAAGGTTACCTGTCGATAGTCCTTCACGCGCACCTGCCGTTTATCCGCCATCCGGAGTTCGCGGATTTTCTCGAAGAGGACTGGCTTTTTGAGGCAATAACCGAGACTTACATACCGCTGATAAAAATGCTGGATGGGCTTGTAAAGGACAAAGTCGATTACAGGCTGACCATTTCACTTTCACCCACATTAATGTCCATGCTGATGGACGAACACCTCCAGTCAAAATACCTGAAACACATCGATAAACTTATAGAGCTTTCCGCTAAAGAGATCGATAGGACAAAATGGGAGCCTAAATTCAATAAGCTTGCCCATATGTATCATAGCATGTTCTGGGAAGCGCGCCGGATATTTGCCGATGAGTATAAATGCAACCTCGTAAATGCGTTCAAGCGTTTCCAGGATCTGGGCGGGTTGGAGGTCATTACTTGCTGCGCCACGCACGGTTATCTGCCGCTTATGGAAGTGGAAAGGCAGGCGTCTGTCAGGGCGCAGGTAAGGGTGGCCGGCGACATGTACCAGAAGATCTTCGGCAAACGGACTCCGGGTATATGGCTTCCGGAGTGCGGCTACAACCCGGGCGACGAGGAAGCGCTTAAAAAAGAAGGCATAAAATATTTTCTGGTCGATACCCACGGGATACTTTTCGGCACGCCCAGGCCGCGATTCGGCGTCTTCAGCCCATATCTTACAAAGAGCGGGGTAGCTGCGTACGGAAGAGACACGGAATCTTCGAAAGCCGTCTGGAGCGCCGTCGAGGGTTACCCGGGCGATCATAACTACAGGGATTTTTACCGTGACATCGGTTTCGATCTCGATTACGATTACATAAAGCCGTATATAAATGCAGACGGCGTAAGGATAAATACAGGGATAAAATATTATAAGATAACGGGTAACACGAATAACAAAGAGCCGTATGATCCCGATACGGCGCGCGATCGGGCCGCCGATCAGGCGGCGAACTTCATGTTTAACAGGGAAAAGCAGGTCGAGTATCTGGTCGGCCAGATGGGCGACAGGCTTCCGGTAATTGTCGCGCCTTACGATGCGGAGCTGTTCGGGCATTGGTGGTACGAAGGGCCGTCGTGGCTCGATTTTCTCATAAGGAAGATACACTATGACCAAAAGACCGTTGCGCTTACCACGCCGGGAGAATATTTAAAGAAGTATAAGAAATTTCAGGTGCTTGCCCCTGCTGCTTCAAGCTGGGGGTATAAAGGCTACAGTGAAGTATGGCTTGAAGGCTCAAATGACTGGGTGTACAGGCATCTTCATAAGATGGTTGAGCGGATGGTCGAGGCGGCAAATACCAACAAGCACGCCAAGGGGCTCACTTTAAGGGCGCTGAACCAGATGGCCAGGGAAGTCCTGCTCGCGCAATCAAGCGACTGGGCATTTATAATGAAGACGGGCAGCCACGTTCCTTATGCTGTCGAGCGTTTCAGAGAGCATGTGGAGCACTTTACCGAGATCTACCAGGACGTGAAAGACGGACGCCTTGACGAAGAATATATAAAGCATTTGGAAGATAAGTATAATATATTTCCCGACATTGACTATTCGGTCTATCAAACGTAGGCAATGGATACTCCCAAAAAATTAGGCGTAGCATTCCTCTGGCACATGCATCAGCCTTTTTATAAGGACCCTCTGGCAGGGAAATACATGATGCCGTGGGTCAGGCTCCATGGCATAAAAGATTATTTTCCGATGGCGCTCCTGGTCGAGGGTTCCGACGTTATCAAGGCAACCTTCAATCTTGTCCCTTCCCTGATAGAGCAGATAAATGACTATGTTGAGAACGATGCGCGCGATATCTTTCTAGACCTTACCATAAAAAAAGCAAGCCACCTTACCGCCCAGGATAAAGTAGATATCCTTAAAGATTTCTTTAAAGTTAATTTCAAGCATTTCATCGAGCCGAGCGCGCGCTATTCGGAGCTCCTGATAAAAAAAGGCGTAAAACCTCTTTCCGGATCGGCTTTAAAGAATGTCGTAAAAAGTTTTTCGAGCGCGGATCTTCTCGATCTCCAGGTTCTTTTCAACATGAGCTGGTTCCATTCGATAAGCATTGACGATGATATAAACCTGAAAGACCTGAAAGAGAAGGGCAAGGGGTATACAGAACAAGATAAAGAATATATTCTATTAAAGCAGAAAGAGATACTAAGCCAGATCCTCCCGGCTTATAAGCGCCTGCAGGATGCCGGCAGGATAGAGATAACGACAACGCCTTTCTATCATCCCATATTGCCGCTTCTTTGCGATACGTCCATAGCAAGGGTCTCAACGCCGGGCATGCCGCTTCCTAAAAGAAAATTCTCGCACCCCGAAGACGCGGCCTGGCAGATCGAAGAAGCCATAAAATATTATACCGAACAATTCGGTGCTCCGCCTAAAGGCATGTGGCCGTCGGAAGGCAGCGTGTCCGATGAGGCGCTCGACCTTTTGATCTCAAAGGGCATAGATTGGGTCGCGACCGATGAAGATATATTATTTAACAGCCTGGCGAGGTCCGATAAAAAATACAGGGACCCCGGATCTTTAGACAGGCGCGTCATATACCAGCCATATAATTTCAAGATAGATTCGAGGCATATTGCCATGGTCTTCCGTGACAAGAACCTTTCGGATATGATAAGCTTTAATTATAACGCATGGGACCAGAGAGAGGCTGCGTGGGACCTGATAGGCCACATGAACAGGGTATCGGATAATCTCAGGCGCGATACGGATAAAGGTATTTTGGCCATAATCATGGACGGCGAGAATGCCTGGGAATATTACCAAAATAACGGCAGGCAGTTCTTTGAGACGCTCTACGCCAATCTTGACAAGCAGGAGAACCTTTTCTCAACGACGATCAGCGATTTTCTTGATATCGAGCCCCCGAAGAAGAACCTCTCCTCCATATTCCCGGGCTCGTGGATAAACCATAATTTCGAGATATGGATAGGGCAGGAGCAGGATAACCTATCCTGGGACTATCTGGATAAAGTCAGGAAGGACCTCGTTAAATTCACAAAAGAATTCGAGAAAAAAGCCCCGCGCGGCGTCGATGGTTCCAGGATCAAGGAAGCGTGGCGCGAATTTTATATAGCCGAGGGCAGCGACTGGAACTGGTGGTACGGCGGCAAGGCCCACGTCGGAGCTGACAATCCTTTTGATAAATTGTACAGGACGCATCTCAAAAATATATATAAACTTCTTAAAAAACCTGTACCCGATTTCTTAAAAATTTCTATTGCGTAATTTTTGGGAAATGATATAATCATTTTACAATAACAAGGGAGGGGAATATGGCAAGAACATCCTTTAGGATCGGGAAGTCTTCAAATCCCACGATGACAAAAGAAGACATAAATAAGCTTGTCGAAAAGAAGGCTTTCGAGCTTTTCGAGAAGAGAGGCAAAAAGGGCGGCCATGCGATCGATGACTGGCTGGAAGCGGAGCGGATCATAAAAGGCAAGTTGTCTAAGTAATCTTCCGCGTCAAAAATTAACCATATTTAAAGAGGCAGGATAAATTTATATCCTGCCTCTTTGTTTTGACTTGTCCTGATATATATTTATATGATATAATTACCTCGTAATAAAAAAACGAGGGACACATGGAAAAATTCTTATTATCTTTCATACCGATATTTGTGGCAATGGACGCCATAGGGATCCTGCCGCTTTTTATGGGTTTTACGGAGCACCTGAAGGCGCGCGAAAAACATAAGATAGTGACGCAATCCATAATAACGGCATTCATCGTCGGCATGTTATTTTTGTTCCTTGGCAGATGGATATTCAGGATACTGGGCGTCCTGGTGGCGGATTTCAAGATAGCCGGAGGCCTGGTCCTTCTGGCCATATCGCTGCGCGATATACTGACCTATGAAAAAGGCCACAAACTTTCCGCGGAAACGATGGGCGCCGTCCCGATAGGAACTCCTCTCATCACAGGTCCCGCGGTCTTAACGACGATAGTAATATTGCTCGATTCATACGGGATGTTCTTCACCGTAACGTCATTTATGGTAAATCTATTGATCGTCTGGGTGGTATTTTTATACTCAGACTCTATCTCGAACTTCCTGGGTAAGGCAGGTTCGAAGGCATTCTCGAAAATAGCGAGCCTTCTCTTAGCCGCCATAGCGATCATGATGATGAGAAAAGGCATCATAGATACGATATCATATTTTTTAACATCAAAGACTTAGAAGCAAATTAAACAGATCGGCCCTCATTCCCCATGGTAAACAGCATAAGCGATATAAAAGCACAAGCCAGCGCGATGTTCGTATATTTTTCGCAAGTCCTGAAAAAAGAAGTGTGTGATTCCGAAGGAAAAGCGCTGGGCAGGGTATGGGACATCTCGTTAAAGCTCGGAGAGGTGTATCCTAAGCTGGGTGACCTTATTATAACACATGGAACGCTTAAGAAGCGGTACGCAGAGGTCCCGTGGTCGTCGGTAGCGGATACTGAAGACGATATAGTGCTTAATGTAAGGTCGGGCGATATCAGATTTGAAGGTTCTCCGAAAGAACACGAATTCCTTTTGCGCAGGGACATACTCGATCAGCAGGTCGTGGATACGTTCAATCACAAGGTCCGCCGCGTTAACGATATTCACCTTTTAAAAGTAGACCATGAGCTTGTGGTTGCGCACGTCGATATAGGTGTGCGCGGACTTGTCAGAAGGCTCGGCGCTGAAAGCGTTGTCGATTTTATAATAAAAAGCATATCAAAAAGATCCGACTATTTAAAAAAAGAAGATCTCGTCTCCTGGAAATACATCCAACCTGTTTCCGTAAACCCTGCCAGTATGACAATGAAGCTCGCTTTTTCGGAAAAACAGCTGCTTTCCATACCGGCGGCCGATCTCGGCGATATCATATTCGACCTGACGCCTAACCAGAGGATGGTCATCTTCAGGACGCTTGACGCCAAGACGAAGGCGAGGGTCTTTGAAAACATTGAATTCGAAGAACAGAAGATCATACTGAAGGAGCTCGACAAGAAAGAAGCGGCCCAGATAGTGACGAATATGTCGTCGGATGAGGCGACCGACCTGCTGGAAAAGCTTCATCCAAGCATAGTAAAGAACATTATGACCCTTATAGAATCGGGCAGGGCGAAAAAACTTTCCGCGCTGTTAGGTTACTCAAGCGATTCGGCGGGCGGCCTCATGACGACGGAGCTCGTTTCTATGCCCGAGACCACGACCGTAGAGGCCGCGATAGATTATATAAAAAGCCAGACCAAAGAGGTTGAAACTGTGCCGTATATTTACATAGTCGACGACAAAAACCATTTAAAAGGCGTAACCACGATACGAAGGTTGCTCTTCGCGGATCCGAAAGACAGCATTTCAAAGACAGCTTTCTCTAAGCCCCTGTACGTCTATCTTAATAACAGCGTAAAAGAGCTGGCATATATTATGGACAGGTATAGGATCTCAGCAGTCCCGGTCCTGGACGAAAATAAGGTTTTGCATGGTATAGTGACTGTCGATGATATCTTAAGCCAGGTCATATCAATAGCGTGGCGCAAACGTTCGCATAAGCCTACGGGATTATAAAAATGAACGGCAACGGTAACGGAAACGAAAAACTGATAAAACGGACTTTCTGGCAGACCATTCTCGTATTTGCGGCCATCCTTGGCCCCGGGATAGTGACCGGAAGCGTTGATAATGACGCCGGCGGCATAACGACCTACTCGGTCGCGGGAGCCATATACGGTTACAGGTTATTATGGACTCTCATCCCGTCTTTTATAATCCTGGCTGTTGTGCAGGAGATGAACGCGAGGATGGGAGTAGTCACCGGCAAGGGCCTGGCAGACCTCATACGCGAGAATTTCGGGGTCCGGATCACGTTTTTTATATTTTTAGGCCTTATCACGGCAGATATCGGGAACACGGCTACAGAATTTGCCGGCGTTGCCGGAAGCATGGCAATTTTCGGCATCAATAAATATATATCTGTTCCGATCGCCGGTATCGCCGTGTGGGTGCTTGTCGTTAAGGGGAATTACAAAACTACCGAGAGAATATTTCTTTTATTCAGCTTTTGCCTCTTATCATACATTGTGTCTGCTATACTCGCGAAGCCCGATTGGAGCCAGGTGGCAGGCGGCCTGATGAAGCCGGCCATGCATTTGAATAAGGAATATTTAACCATGGTCCTTGGAATAGTCGGAACGACGGTGGCGCCATGGATGCAGTTCTATATGCAGTCGGCCGTTATGGAGAAAGGGCTGAAGATAGAAGAGTATAAGTTCGTATTGTGGGACGTCATTATAGGTTGCGTAGCGACCATTGTGGTAGCATTCTTTATCATAATCGCTTGCGCCGCGACTTTGCATGTGAACGGCATCGTGATAAATGAAGCAAAGGACGCGGCCATATCGCTTAAGCCGTTTGCCGGCGCGTTCGCGTCAGAGTTATTCGCGTTCGGCCTTTTCGTTGCTTCGATATTTTCCGCGACGATCCTGCCGCTTGCTACGGCTTTTTATGTTTGCGAGGCTTTCGGTTTCGAGGCGGGAATAAACAAGAAATTAGCAGAAGCCCCGCAGTTTTATATACTCTTTACATCTATAATGGTTATAAGTATGTTCATCATACTTTTGCCGAACGCGCCGCTCATCGCGATAACGATCTGGACGCAGGTGCTGAATGCCGTACTTTTGCCCGCGGTCCTTATATCGATGATCCTGATGGTAAATAATAAGAGGATAATGGGTAAGTATGTCAATAACAGGTTCCAGAATATCATCGGCTGGTCTACGGTGGTCATTCTTATAACTCTTACCATAATGCTGATCGTTTCACCGCTTTTATCGTCTTTGCACAAATAGAAGGATCCATGAAGAAGCCGGTATCCAGAATCAGGCATTATTTCGGGACGGGGCTCTTGATCACGCTGCCGGTATTTTTTACCCTCTATCTTATATTTATGGTAATCCGCTTTGTGGACGGCATAGGGGGGAGGTTCATAAATTATTATCTTAATAAGGAGTTTGGATTTATCATCCCCGGCCTTGGGTTTATTCTGGCTATAATAAGCATTCTTATAATAGGTTTTGTGGCCGCGAACTTTTTTGGGAAAAAACTCTTTAAGATGCTTGAAAACTGGTTCCTGAGGTTTCCTTTTATCCGCCAGATATATCCGGCGGCAAAACAGATCGTCGATTCTTTCATGTCAAAAGAAAACCCCGCCTTTAAGAGGGTTGTTCTGGTGGAATATCCGTCAAAAGGGTTTTGGTCGATCGCATTCGTTACGAACGATAGTTTTAAAGAGGCCAACGAGAAGACCGCAAGCGACCTTCTGCACGTCTTCGTTGCCACAACGCCCAGCCCTCTTACCGGATTTTTGGTGCTTGTGCCGAGGTCGGAAGTAAAATTCCTTGATATAACGGTCGAAGAAGGCATAAAGCTTATCGTTTCAGGCGGCATAGTTAAACCGGTGGAGTAATTATGGTATTATCGATAATCTTGATCATCGTCTTATTGATGTTGACGGCTCTTACTGCCGCCTCCGAGATATCGATCATAGCGGTTTCGAGGATAAAGCTGCGCAAGCTTGCGTCGTCAGGGTCAAAATCGGCCCGCATAGTATTGAAGATCCTGGAAGCCCCGGAAAAGTTTTTCAGCACGATACTGGTGGCCAATAGTATCGTGACCACATTGGTCGCTTCCATCATAACGGTGATGATGATAGCGCTTGTTGGTAATTCTAATACAAGCGTTATCCTTGCTACCGCGATAGCCTCGTTCGTGATCATTATTTTTGAGGTCCTGGCGAAGACATTGGCAGCAACTCATTCCGAAAGATTGGCCATCATCTTTGCGAAGCCGGTGAACGGCCTTATAATAATATTCAGCCCGCTGGTCAAGGGGCTGGTTTATTTTACGAGCCGCATATTACGGTTAGTAAGCAAACAGGTGCCGGTCAAGCCTGCTCTCGTCACCGAAGAGGAATTGAGGGCGCTTATTGTGATGGGCTCCGAAGAAGACGCCGCGCATAGAGAAAAATATAAAATGCTTTCCAAGGTATTCGATTTCAGCGACGCGGTCGTTAAGGATGTAATGACGCCAAAGAAAGATATGGTATCGATCAATGTCGATGCAAAACTTGATGATATATTGGAAAAAGTATTGGAATCGGGATATTCGCGGCTCCCTGTTTATCAGGATCATCCTGATAATGTAGTAGGGATAATCAACATGAAGGACCTTCTCAACCTTTCCCACAACAAAGGTCTTATCGTGCTCCAGGATATCCTCTACCCGGCTGTTTTTTTCCCGGATACGAAGAAAGTATCGGAGCTATTGAAAGAGTTCCAGAAAGGTCATACCCATATCGCGCTCGTTACGGATACCAGCGGCAAACTCAAAGGGCTGATAACGCTGGAGGACCTTCTGGAAGAGATAGTGGGCGAGATAGAGGACGAATACGACGTCCGTACAAACTATTTTAAGAATCCAGAATAAAAATGGGCAAAGACCGCAATTTTCTTAAAGGCATAAAAAAGAACGTCATCGTGCTGGGCATAGCCAGTTTCTTTACGGACATCTCGAGCGAGATGCTCTATCCCGTTATACCGATATTCCTCACCTCAGTTCTCGGCGCGCCGATGTCCGTCGTGGGGCTCATCGAAGGCATAGCCGAATCGACAGCGAGCATCCTGAAAGCATTTTCAGGATGGCTGTCGGATAAGATCGGGAAGCGAAGGCCGTTCATAGTAAGTGGCTACACGCTTTCTACTTTCGCGAAGCCTCTTCTTTATTTCGCGTATAGCTGGCCCGTAGTATTATTATCCCGCTTCCTTGACCGGCTCGGTAAAGGGCTTCGCACCTCGCCAAGAGACGCGATGATAGCGGATTCTACGGATGCTGCCTATAGAGGCAAGGCGTTCGGTCTGCATCGCGCCATGGATACGATCGGCGCCGTATTAGGGCCGCTTTTGGCAATTTATTTCCTGGTAGTATTGAAAGAAAATTTAAGAATAGTCTTTCTCGTAGCCTTCGTGCCGGCGGCAATTGCCGCGTTGACATTGGTATTCTTTCTTAAGGAAACCCCGATCTTTGCAGGAGCAAAGGACGCTCTTAAAAAGATCGACATGAAAGCTTTCGGCCCGGATTTTAAGCGGTTTCTCCTGGCATCATCTATATTCGCTATCGGGAATTCGAGCGATGCTTTTTTGATAGTTCGTTCCAAACAGCTGGGGCTTTCGCTGACCCTCGTTATATTGGCGTATGTCGTTTATAATATTTCTTATGCGGCCTTCTCGACACCGGCTGGGATGTTGTCCGACAGATGGCCGCGGAAAAACGTCATGATCATCGGCTATCTCGTCTTTGCGCTGGTCTATATCGGGTTCGGATTGGCCGCCAGCCCATGGGCCGTATGGATATTATTTTTTATCTACGGCTTTTACATAGCCATGACCGACGGTGTAGGGAAAGCGCTCGTTTCTGATATGGTGCCGAAAGAGCACGTGGCTACCGCTCTGGGACTATATCATTTTGTCCTGGGGATCTTCGCATTCTTCGCAAGCCTTGTGGCAGGGCTTCTCTGGACTAAAATCGGGATAGCAGCGCCGTTCATTTACGGCGCGATCTGCGCAGTGCTATCCTGTATCTTTTTATATACAATGGCAAAATGAATATTTTTTAAGAGATCATTATGCATATACCCGACGGATACATAAGCCCGCAAACAGGGGGTTTTTTCTACCTTATTATGGCGCCTTTGTGGTTTGCGGCGTCCCGCATTGTAAAAAGGACATTGAAGGCGCGGCAGGTGCCGTATCTTGCCTTCAGCGCAAGTTTCGTATTCGTCGTAATGATGTTCAACATACCTGCGCCGGGCGGATCGACGGGACATGCGGTCGGCGGAACGCTCATAGCCGTGCTGCTCGGCCCGTGGGCGGCCATGATCGCGATAACGGTCGCTCTCGTGATCCAAGCCCTTCTCTTTGGGGACGGAGGGATAACGGCGATCGGCGCGAATTGTTTTAATATGGCATTTTTATTGCCGTTCGCCGGATATTATATTTACAAAGCCATAAGCTTTAACAGCGCAAAAGATTCCGTCAAAAGGCCGATCGCTGCTGCAATAGGTTCATATTTTGCTCTGGCACTGGCATCTTTATCGACAGCCGTGATGTTGGGGATACAGCCTGTCCTTTATCACGACCTTAAGGGAAAAGCGTTGTATTGTCCCTACGGATTAAAGATAGCCATACCCGTAATGCTTGGCGAGCATATCTTTTTGTTCGGCTGGCTGGAAGCCCTTGTAACTTTTTTGGTGGTAAAATATTTGCAAAAAGAAGATCCGTCGTTGTTACAGCTATAAAAACATGAAGACGATAACAAAGCTCTGGATATTGATCTCGATACTGGCTGTCCTTTCGCCTTTGGGGCTTATAATACCTGCCCATTTTAAGGCAGGTACGGCGTGGGGTGAGTGGAGCGCGAATGAGATAAAGCGCCTGACAGGTTACATCCCGCAAGGGATGGATAAACTTTCAGCTTTGTGGAAGGCCCCGATGGCCGGCGCCCCTTGCGTGTTATCGGCAGTTGCCGGTATTTTGATCATTGCCGGGATAGCCTATCTGATCGGAAAGTTTTTAGCCAGGAGGCCTCAATAAGTGGCAAATTTATTCATAGACCGTTCCCTTGGACACGCATTGGATTTTTTTAAAGAGGCGGTATTCTCCGACGATATTGCGAGAACGAAAGGCTTGCTTCAATCCATAGATGCGAGAATAAAAATAGTGCTTCTTTTTGCGGTCCTGGTAGCGGCATGTCTCATAAAAACCATTCCTATGCTCATCGTGTTTTATCTGGCCAGCGTATTCCTTGCCGTCCTTTCGGGGATAAGTATAATATTTTTTCTTAAGAGAGTCTGGTTCTTTATTCCTATATTCACTCTTTTTATAGCTATCCCCGCCGTATTTACGCAAGGGATCTTTTCAGCCGTTATATTTCTCCTGCGCGTCACGACGTGCGTTTCTTTCGTAGTCCTGGTCACGGTGACGACGCGACATAGCGGCCTCTTAAGGTCGCTCGGATCGCTCGGCGTCCCGGCCATTTTTGTCAGTGTCCTCGACATGACGTACCGGTATGTGTTTTTATTCATAAAGATATTCGAAGATATGCATTTGAGCCTGAAGAGCAGGCTCATAGGCAGGTTCGATGGCCGGCGCGCGCGCCATTGGATAGCTGCACGCATGACTTTTTTGTTCAGAAGGTCCGTCAGGATGAGCGAGGACGTGTATGCGGCAATGATAGCAAGGGGTTATGGTTTGGAGGTTAAGAAGAATGGAAAATAAGGCCATCTTTGAGGTGAAGTGCGCATCGTATTCATATATGAACCGGTTCAGCGCCCTGAACAACATTGATCTAAATGTGGCGGGATCGGAAAAGCTGGCCTTGCTCGGAGCTAACGGTTCCGGCAAGTCGACGCTCTTAATGGTGTTGGCGGGCCTCGTCTTTCCAACGACGGGGAGCATAAAATTCTTAGGCGAAGACCTGGACGAAAAAGCCTTAAGCGAGCCTGAATTCAATAGAAAATTCAGGACCATGGTCGGTATTGTCTTCCAGAATTCGGACATGCAACTATTCAATTCGAATGTCGAAGATGAGCTGTTATTCGGGCTTGTGCAGCTGGGGCTATCCCAGGAGGAGATCGATAAGAGGATCCGGAAATATTCGAGCCTCATGGATATAACTCACCTGATGGACAGGCATCCGCAAAACCTGAGCATAGGCGAAAAGAAAAGAGTGGCCATAGCTTCGGTCCTCGCAATGGAGCCGGAGATCATGCTGTTGGATGAGCCCACGTCAGGGCTGGACCCGCGGACGACGAGGCACTTGATCGATGCGATGAACGCTTTCAGCGCCGAGGGGCGCACGATCATAACCTCGACCCAGGATATTCATATTGTGCCGGAGATAGCCGACAGGATCGTGGTGCTGGGTGAGGATAAGTCGATCGTCAAGAACGGCAGGGCGGAAGAGGTGCTGGGTGACGCGGAGTTTCTCGCAAAGCACAACCTCTTACATACCCACATCCACAAGCACAAAGACACCGCCCACGTCCATCCCCACGAGCACCCGAGCCACGACCACAGTCATGGAACCTAAAATTTTTCGTACTGAGAACTTCCTCTCTTGGCGTTGTACTTTCGTGGTAGAATGTGCTGTG
>PLNN01000013.1 GCA_003142795.1 Candidatus Omnitrophota bacterium | reverse complement strand
AGGTTTTGAGCGGAAGGTAATATGCTTTTGCGTCTGGTAAAATGTCTGTGCTCCATCCGGCTTCTTTTTCATTTTTGAAAACCCATGTCGCAATCGCTCTTTCGTGTTCTTCTGTTGGAAATTCTGAGCCGGAACTACTTAGCTCAAGGCCGGAACCTGCGGGCAAAAATATAGCGGTATGGCAGCCAAATATCTGCCCTACATTCATTCTGATAGTATGCAACGCACCCTCTAAAGAATCGGATATGGCCAGATCTTTACTTAGTCGATAAAGTATGGTGATTTGCGCTTCCTTTTCCTGCGCTTTGATCGCTTGCTGCCGTGTCTTTGATGCGAGGGTACTTATCACTAACCCGACAATTAAAAATCCAATAAACGTAAAAATATATTGAAAGTCGGAAACCGCAAAACTTGAATAAGGAGGAATGAGAAAATAATCAAACACTAAAACGTTTAAAATAGATACCATGACAGCCGGTCCTCGTCCCCACCAGACAGCGGCCGTCACAACGATCAGAAGATAGAAAATAACTATATTTGTTGGAGCAATAGTTTTTCTACCCAACACACCAAAAAAAGTCACAATAATGACAAGCGCTATACTTACCAGATATGGGTAGATCTTGTTTTTCATGGGTAACCCACTATTGCATCTATTATATCGATTATAAATAAACTATTTATCGCTATTATACATCTATTTTTGAATAACTAATAGTCTCTTTGCCAATACTAATATTACCAATGTTATGCCAAAAACACAAACCACGCTTGCTCCAGTAGGAAAATCCAGGAAGTAGGATATAGCCATACCTATTGCGCTGACCAAGAATCCTATTCCCCATCCCAGTATTAACCTCGTTTTCGCAACGTTACTGAAAATAATAGCACAGGTTGATGGCACAATTAAAAATGCGAAGACGACCAAAACTCCTGCTATTTTTACAGAGCTTGTAACTACAAACCCGAAAGAAACATAAAACAAGAAATCCCAAAATCTAACATTTAATCCTCTCTTAAAAGCTTCCTCTGGATTCTGAGAAATTAGAAAGAACTGTTTCCTGAAAGCGTAGTGAAATAACCCAATAATGGAGTAGATCACAAATATCTTTATTATTTCTTTTAAATCAATAAGCAAGATATTCCCCACAAGCGCCTGTCTGATTTGTTCGTCTCCCTCTCCTGAACGGCTCAAGATAAGAATAAGAAGTGCCGCTGAAACCGCATATACTATACCTATAATAGCTTCCTGTGGAACGCGCTGTTTTTTAAATCGAGTAAGAGAAAAAATGGCCGCGCCAACTACGGTGAATCCAAGTGACATCCAATATGAATATGGGCTATCTATGCTTAAACCAAATACCAAAGCCACGCTTGCCCCTACGGCAGCTATCTGAGCAAGGGCAAGGTCAACGAAAATAACTTGACGCTCTATTACGTGCAGACCTAAATATGCGTGAATGCCTGTAAAGATCAGGCACGCTAAAAATGGTAATGTCATTATGTGTAAGAATGCGTTCATTTTAATGCCTCGCTTATTTGATTAAAATTATAGTCAAAAAAACTGAATATATCATCTGTGCCGGGTAGCTCACCAATATTCTGGCAAATAGTTACAACCTTTGCCCCGACACGCTTAGCCAATACCTCTGCAGCATCCTTAGGATAATAAGTTGGCATAACGATTGCCTTTATATGATTTGCCTTTACATATTCTTCGAGGAATTCCAAGTGCTTGGGCGTTGGCGGTATGCCTGGCTTAGGCTCTATATACTGTTCTGCCTTAAGGCCTAAGAAGTCCGCGAAGTATGCAATGTCCTTATGATACGAGAGGATCTCCTGGCCTGCACAGTTGGCGCATAGCTTTTTCCACTCGGTTATCTTTTCATTAAGACGTGAAATAAATGCTTTTTCATTCGCTTCATAATAAGATGCGTTTGCAGGATCTATGCTTTTAAGTTTTTCTAGCACATTCTCAGCCATGATCTTTACATTCTCTGGGTTCATGTTGTAGTGAGGATTACCATATATATGGATATCCCCTTCCGCTCGCGATAGCTGATGATCGGGTACCTCAAGTAGTCTTATGCCTTTTGACATATCAACATTTTTTTCGCGTCCTCTGAAGAACTCCGGTTTGCCAGCGGCTTCAAGAAGCGAATCCGACCATGCTTCAAGATCAAGCCCGGCATCAACATAGAGATCTGCTTTTGTGATATTCCTTACATCGGTGGGCTTGGGCTGGATAAAATGAACATTGAATTTAGGCGGAGCTACATATTTCACATCCACCCTATCCTTACCTATCTCTTTCACTACGCTTGAATACATCGTCTGAGTAGCCACTACTTTTAACGGATTTTCTCCGGCATGACAGGGTACAGTGCTTAAAGCCACACAGGAAAGCAACGTGATAACAGTGCTCTTTCGAATCAAATATTTTAATTTAAACATATTTATCCTCCAATTTACTGAAGCTTATGTTTATGCTCACCTATGGCAAAAGTACCCTGGAGAAAAACCCTATCATCGATACTTCCATTAGTGAGATATATATGCGAAAGTTGCGCTCTTAATCTGGCAAATTCACTTTGGTAAAATGTCAAATACCCTGTATAGCCTATTTCACCTTTATTGGGATCGGCCAATAATCTATCAACCGGTTCCACATAATCGAACCTAAAACCCGCACCCCACTGTGACGACAATCTGACATCGAATAAGCCGTATCCTCCCCAAAAATCTCCGCTGGGGTTAGTAGTTGCATCAAACTCATCTATAGATTCTCTGCGGTTTAAAACAAATGTCTCACCCTGAAGTTTGATTTCTTTGTCCTGAGCGATTGTATGGCGTAATGTAGCATCTACTCCAAAGACATTCGTCTTAAAGCTTGCGTCATTATCATTAGAGCCAACTGCTTCCGAAACTCCAAGTTCGAAATTTGTCACATCGGTAATGTCTATATAATTCTTAAGATGCCCATAGAGCGTTGGGCGTCTTCTGGCGGGACCAAAAGCTGTCCCACCATCTCCGTTCCCTCCTTCGATGACACCTACTGTTACTTGATGAACAGACGGCAGCGGAAGATCGAGAACCTTTGTCAGATCAACTCCCGCCTTGTGCATTCCTTCATCTCCGAAATAGCGCTGTATGACAAACGGTTCGTCTACAGTATCGATGCTATCCCTATGAACAGGTACCATCTTGCCGATCTTCGGTAGGAACTCTCCTATTCTGGCGGTTGTGCCAAAAGGAAGGCCGAAGCGAGTTAAGTATGCTTCTTCAAGATCAATCTCATTTTTGTCGTTAAATGCGATTGTGGCATCAAGGCGGGAATATGGATCTACGTTGCTTCCAAGAACAAGCTCAAGCTCTCTAACGCTTACTCTATTAACATTTTCCGGATCGACCTTAGAGCTATCTAATTTAGCAACCACGTCAGCTACTGCGCCGATTTCGGGTGTAAATTTAGGCGGCAGGATTGTAGCTAAAGAAGCTGGTTGCGGAGTCGGAGTTTGATATTTGATTTGGTATGTTTTCTTTAAGTCGGCTATTTCTTGCTGCTGCGTATCCACTGTAGTTTTTAAGCTATATACTACTTGAGTCAATTGCTTTACTTGAGCTTCCAGCGCCGCTATGTCTTCAGCGCATGCTTCTTTTGGTATCATAAATATAAGAAATAATATAAGTATGAGCGCAATTCTCATAATAAATCCTCCACATATTTTTAGATAAAATGAATTGTGGTATTGATAAAGGATATATTAGATGAGAACCGGAGGGCCTCTGGCCGGGATTAATTGATAAGAGAGCTTACTGCAGAGAGTACTTATACTGACGAGACAAAACAGGACAAAAGAGAGGATGACTAATTCACTAAAAGTTATAGCAGTTGCAGAAAAACCTTGAATTGTAAATTGACAAATCGGACAGGAATCATGCGTCGCATGATCACGATCTTTGCCGTGTGTATGCGGGATGACAGAAAGAGCTCCCATTATCCCTAACCATATAACGGCGGCTATCGTTAGAACGCATAACACTCTTCGCATAGGTGTCATCTTAACAAAAACAAAGCTCATTGTCAAAAGCTTAGATGGAACTTTTTAGGATCAGAACTTATCGGTAATACTGAACTTTCCTGCGCCCATGATGAAGAGCGCTATGAGCGCGCATAATATGATGAAATTATATTCATACCCGCCGTTACTTAAGAAAAATCCTTTTGCGAGGTGCACTTTGCTCACCGCCACGATCATAAATATGACTAAAGGGATGATGGCAAAGCGCGTGAAGAGCCCGAGTATCAGGCACGCTCCCCCTATCAGGCATGTATAAGAGGCCACATATGACCAGAATAATGCCGGCATAACGCTCATATTCCCCAGCATCTTCGCAAACCCGGCAACGCCCGGCCCTTTGTACAGGCCAAAACACATCTGTAGCCCATGAGCTACGAACATCACGCCAAGCCCAAATCTTAATATCAAACTTGCCAAATTCATGCTATCCCCCTTTTTTTATGAATCTTTTTAGTATACAAAATCCGTTCTTCAGGCTCCACGAACGGTAAGCGCACATCATAAAGTGCAGCATTGTCGCTAAAACGCCTCTCACGTTTACGCCCAGGAGAGTGCCGCAGGACATATTGTTCGCCATCGGGATTATATATCCCATATCGAGGGGTTTATATTTTACGACATCCCTTCCCTTTATACTATTTATTATGTTGCGCGCGGCCAGGCCGCCTTCCACTATGGAAAATTGCACTGCCATTCTTAAATAAATATTTTTATCTTTGAAATACGCGGCGTCGCCGGCCACATAACAATGTTCGTCCAGCCGCAAGTTCTCATCGACCTCGATCCTACCCTGAGGATTTTTTTTCGCCTTCAGGTTTTGTATAAAGTCCGCTGTTTTCACTCCGGCGGCCCAGACCACAAAAGCGTTTTCAAAAACCTTCCCGCCGGAGACGAAGACATTTTTATCTTCTATCTTTTCTATCTGGCTGGCTGTGAGGATATCTATGTCCAAACGTTTGAGGTTAGCCGAAACATAGCTCTTCATCCATTCAGGCAAGGGACCTAAGATCGCCGGGGCGCGCTCGACAATGATTATCCTCCCGGGCCTTTTAAGCCTATTCAGGAAGACCCTTAAGTTGGTAGCGACCTCAATGCCTGTGTAACCGCCTCCGCCGACAACGTAGGCCTGATATTTGACTTCTTTTAATTTGCTAATGATCTTTTCCGCGTCCGTCGCACCGTCCAGCTTATAGGCGTATTTTTTGATATTTTCATTCCCATAAAAGTTGGTATCGCTGCCGCTGGCTATGATGAGATAATCGTAATTGAAACGCCCTGCCCTTGCAATAATCTCTTTCCTCTCCGGATCGACGGAGATAACCTCGTCATTGACGAATTTAAATCCTGTCTTTCCGCAGATCGCGCCTATTTTGTACGTTAGGCAACCAGGGCTTATGCCTCTTCCAAGGCAATCGGGCAGCGTCGGCAAAAAATCAGAAGTCTCTTTTTTATCTATGAGCGTGCCTTCGAAGTCAATGCCTGACCCGGAAAATCTTATTGCCGCGGTAAGCCCGGCAAAACCGCCGCCTATGATACATATCTTTTTCATAGTAATATCCCCGCTATCAATATTAAGCTTGCCAGCGTATGCACTGCAATGGTCAATTTTGAAGATTCCACCAGCTTCTCTTTATCGTAAGGATTATTTTTAAGTATCGTCGTTGCTTTATGCGCGATGAATATCAAGAATATAGCAAAAAGCGATATTGGCGCGATAAGATGAGAACCGACATTCATTATTATCGACAGGAACGCGAATACCATTAATGCATAATATATCAAATACGCCCGGCTTGAGCCGACCACGCTAGCCCACGTAAATTTACCACACTTTTTATCGTCTGCCAGGTCGGGTATTTCGTTCGCGTAAAGAATAGCCGCGGTGAAGAAACCGAATGGCAGGGAAAGCGCGAAGCTTTTCATATCCGGGAATATTCCCGTCTGCAGAAAATAGCCGCCCATAACTACAATAGGGCCGAATAAGATAAAGACGGCTATCTCACCGAGCCTGTTATATGAAAGCTGAAGTGGTTTTGCCGAATACGCCCAGCTAAGGGCAATGACTGCAATGAAAATGGCCAAAACAAAAACGTTCTTTAAAATTATGGCTAGCGATACTACAGCAAAAAGCGAAATAAGGGCAAATGATACCGCAAGACCGAGATAGAACTTTTGCGAAAAGACGCCTTCCTGTATCAGTTTGGAGCCGCCAAAAAAACCATAAAATTTCTTATCCAGCCAATCCGTTCCCTCCCGGGAGTCGGCATAATCATTGATGAGGTTGGCGCTTAAGTGGGTCGATACTGCCGCGGTAAGGCCGAGTAAAAATATTGCCGGGTTAAATGGATGGCGGCTTATGAGCGAACCGAATATAAAGGCAAGCGCGCTTGCCGAGACGAACGGCAGCCTTAATGCCCTCACGAGGTTCACCACAAAAGATTTCATTTGTATCCTCATTCTTTTCTATGTTAGCATAATTATATGCTGGATAAAATAAAAACCCGGATTGAAAAAGAGATTCGCTGCTACCTCCGGGATCTCGATACGAACTACAGGTTCAAGACCCTCTCTCCCGTCCTATTCGATCATGTCAGGGATCTTCTCATGCAAAGCGGCAAAAGGATACGCCCCATCCTCTTCGTTGCCGGATATCTGGGCTTTGCGAAAAAGCCTGCTCCCCGATTATACACGAGCGCCCTTTCCATGGAACTTCTCCATAACTTTGTCCTAGTGCATGACGACATCATCGACAGGTCCGATACGAGAAGAGGCTCGCCGTCCGTGCATAATATGCTGGGCAAATACCTCAGTAAATACAGAGATGTCAAATGCACGGGCCAGGACCTTGCCATCATCCTCGGAGATGTTCTCTATGCCCTCGGCATAGCCGCATTTTTAACGATCGATGAAGACGCGAAACGTAAAGAGCTGGCCTCAAAAAAAGTTATCGACGCCGCCATATATACAGGCGCCGGTGAATTCGCGGAACTTCTCTCAGAAACCATAGATATCGGCGCCATGACCGCAGATGACATCTACAGGATATACGACCTGAAGACCGGCATCTATTCCTTCTCTACCCCGCTCGTCGCCGGCGCGATACTTGCCGGGGCAAAAGAAAAAGATCTGGACGCTTTATTCAAATGCGGCATATACCTGGGCAGGGCGTTCCAGATAAAAGACGACCTCTCGGACCTGGTTGAAGCAAAAAAGACTATCATCCTGCTTCACGCTTACCGCGTTTCCGGTAAAAAGGAAAGAGCCGCAATAAAAAATATCCTCAAAAAAGATACCGTGCATCGCCTGGACCTGCTAAAAGCGCGTAAGATCATCATCTCTTCCGGCGCGATCGAATTTGCTGAAAATGAAATAAAGCGTTTTACTAACAAAGCGATATCTTTCTGTATCAAGGCCGGGATGCGGCAGCCGTACAAAGACCTTCTCATAAATTATTCTAACGAGCTCGCATCCTAAGGTTTCTTTTCAAAAAGCTTCTTATATTTTCCGTAACCTTCTTTTTCCAGGTCTTCCTTAGGAATGAACTTTAAAGACGCGGAATTGAGGCAGTAACGCAGGCCCGTGGGCGCGGGCCCGTCGTTAAAGACGTGCCCCAGGTGCGTTCCTGAGCGGCTCTTGACCTCGATCCTTTTCATGCCAAGGCTTGTATCCTCTTTTTCGACTATATTGGCAGGCTCGAAGGGCTTGGTGAAGCTCGGCCACCCGGTCCCGGAATCGAATTTATCGCGGGAACTATAGAGGACGTCGCCCGAGACTACATCGACATATATGCCTTCGCGATGGTTATTCCAGTATTCATTATTGAACGGCGGCTCGGTTTCACACATCTGGGTGACCTTGTATTGTAACGGCGTAAGCTTCTTCTTCGATCTTTCCGGCGCTGAGCCCCATATCTTCTTTAAATAACTATCGCGGCCCGAACCCTGCCTGTACATCTCGTACTGGACAGGATTTTTCTTGTCATAATCCTGGTGATACTCTTCAGCCGGGTAGAACTCCGAGGCCTTGATTATACGCGTCGCGATTGGTCTATTGAATTTCCCGGATCCGGCAAGCTCTTCTTTCGACTTTTCAGCCACTGCCTTCTGTTCATCATTGTAATAGAAGATGGCCGTTTTATACTGGGTGCCCTTGTCGACGAATTGTCCATTTGCGTCCGTCGGATCTATGCTTTGCCAGAATACGTCCAAGAGGTCCGAATACTGGACTTTTGACGGATCGTAAGTAACATCGACGGCTTCCATGTGGCCGGTGACGCCGCTTGAAACCTCTTCGTAGGTGGGGTTGGCTTTTCCCCCGCCGGTGTAGCCGGAGACAACGCTTATCACGCCGTCCATCTTCGCGAAGACCGGCTGCATGCACCAGAAGCATCCTCCGGCAAAGGTCGCTTTTTTATGTTTGGCCTGGGCATATACTGTAGACGCCAGCATCGTAAGGAAAAAGAGGATCAGGATCTTTTTCATTGCACTCCTCCTCATAAAAGTATAGCACTCACCCGGGATTTGTCAATTTCCCGGCGCCCTATTTTCCTGACTTTTTTCCACCCCTTATTTTATCTTTATTATCCGCCAGGCAGTGTGACTGAAAGGCAGGCCGGCTACCCGCGCGCTCGTCAATATGCGGTCCGGATCGCCAAGTCCGGATAGAGGGATCTTCAGGATAACGGTCTTTCCTTTATTTAAAGCCGTCGCACCTTTTATAAGAACAGCCTGTCTCTTGTCCATGATATGCATCCGGAAAATATCGGTAGTAATATGTATCTTCGGCATCAGAGCGAACTCTTTTTCTTTGCTATAACCCAGAAGAAAGACCGATATGCCGAAATCTTTATCTATCGCTCTTTTTAAATTTACCCTTATTATGAGATCATTGCCTTCCCTTGTATATGCAATGCCTTTTATAAGGTCGTCTATATTGGCGCTATTCCGCGCGGTTATGACGCACTGTGCGTCACTTTCTAATTTTATCGTAGGAAGATCCCCGAAAAGCTCGTTCTTGCGCGCGAAGGTGATAAGATACGCGGGATTATATTCGATCTCGCTTTTATAAAATAAGATGCAATTATATTTTTGCGTTATCTCTTCGGGGGTCAATGCCAGATTCTCCCATAGAACTTCCGTCAAGCCCGGCGGCGGCTCCAGCGTTTCTTTCGGGTGATAACCTCGCGGCGCCGGCCATCCGTACGCATGCACGAGATAAGGAAAAACTGTCGGCTTGCCGATCGAACTTTCCAGGTCCCATAATGCGACGCGCAGGAACAGGTAGAGAGACCTGTGGTCCTGGCTGGTATCTGCGGGGTGCGAAACGAATATTTTCGTAGGCTTAAAATCTGAAATTACCGTCTTCAGGTCCTTCAGGATGCTCTGGCCTGCGTAAGGAGCGCCGGACGACAGGCATTCCGGGTACGGGACTCTCAGCGATCTTGTGAAAAAACTTTTGAAAGGTTTTGCGGAGTTCCAGTATCCGGTCATGATCGCCATCGTCCCGAAATCCGGATACCCTAAAAATATGATGTTATTTTTATCGACTCCCAGATAAGCCATGGCGTCGATCGTCTCTTTTCTCCGCACCTCTCCCATGTGAAGGAATTCGGCTCTCTTAAAGGTGAGCCGTTTTTCGTAGATGATGAAAGCCGGTTCATTGTTATCGCCGTTGGTGTACAGGACGATCTTGAGCTTGGCGCCTGCTTTCAGCGCCTCCTGGATCACCCCTGAGGCAGCTATGGCTTCGTCATCGGGGTGGGGAACCAATATAAGGACGTTATCATCCCTGGTAAAAGAAGGGATGCTTTCGAAATTTTCGGAAAAAGATACGGAGGCTGTAAATACCAGCGCAGCGGCTATGAGGAAAAAAACACGACCTTTAAGATCGGCGATCATTGCTTAATTAAACGCTCAACCGCCTTTACCGTCAATTCCACAGCGGCATTCACATCGTCGATATTGAAAACGCCCGTCGGCGAATGGATATAGCGCGTAGGTATGCTCAAGACGCCCGTCGGCACTCCTTCTCTATTCATGTAGATGATGGCGCCGTCCGTCATCCCGCCTTCAATGACGTCGACCTGATATTTGATCTTGTTCTTCTTCGCGGTGTCTATTAAAAGCTCTTTGATCTTTTCATTCACTATCACGCCCCTTCCTGAGGCTTCTATGATAGTGATAGCGACGCCATCGCCCAATTTTAGCGATGATTCGCGCTCCGTTATCTGGGGCGTGTCGCCGGCTATGGTAGTATCTATGGCTATGGCATAATCCGGGTCTATCTTGAATGCCGCCGTGCGCGCACCCTTTAATCCCACCTCTTCCTGGCCGGTCGCGACAGCATAGACTTCGGCATTGACTTTCAATTTTTCCATTATTTTAATAAGCGCGTAACACCCGATCCTGTCGTCTATCGCCTTGCCGTAACAAAGTTTTCCGTTCAGGACGCCGGAATTCGGTTCGAATATCGCGACATCTCCTACTTCTATTTTTTTCTTTGCCTCTTCTCCGGAGCCACAGCCGATGTCGATGAACATGTCTTCGTACTTCAAAGGATGTTTTTTATCTTCCTCTTTCTGCAGATGCGGAGGTTTCGTCCCTATCACACCGAGGTAACTGCCGGTTTTAGATTTTATTATCACCCTCTGGCCTGGAAGCACCCTGTCGTCTATGCCGCCGACCTTTATGAAATTTATGTACCCTTCCTTTGTTATGTGTTTTACCATGAACCCTATTTCGTCCATGTGCGCGGCGAGCATTATCTTCTTTTTGCCTTTCCCCTTCCTCGCGATGACATTGCCGAAATTATCTATCTCGACCGCGTCGCAGGATCTCTTCAATTCGCCCTGCATGATCCGCGCGATATCTTTTTCATAACCCGAAACGCCTGCGGCATCGATGATCTTTTTCAATAATTGGTCCATTAGGCTTTAGCTCCTTTTTTATTATTTTTTGGATTTCCGCTTCCCGGCGGCCGGCTTCTTTTTCCCGGCAGCTTTTTTCTTTTCTACGGCATGAGGTTGATCAACGTGCGCCGTTTGGGCGGGGGCCGTTTCCCTGGGCCTGTTATCGAAATTTGGTTTAAATGAGCTGTTGGCCTTGCGCTTTCCAAAACATTCTTTGCAGTATACCGGACGGTCTCCTGTGGGTTTAAAAGGGACTTCGCATTCTTTCCTGCAGTCCGCGCAGATAGTTTTATGCATCACCCGGACCGGCTGCTGAAAAGGCTTGGGGAAAGGCTTTGTCTCGGCCGGCCTCGGCGCCTGTTTAGCGATCAGGATATTCACCTTGTTCTCTATAACGGCCAGCTGCTGCTGCATCTTATCGAGTATTCCCGCTATGTCCGGCTTAATCTTAATATCTTTTTTCATACTTCTCCTTTTCGGTTCATTTTTCTTTATTGTTCGGATAGATCGGCATTTTGCAATTTGTCGCGCACCAAGTCCCTTAAAACGGCATAATCGGCGGGCTTATAAACCGACGTGTCGATGGGTGGAAAAATTATGAGGTGGCCGGACACTGTTGTCTTGAAGATCCATCCGCTTTTTGGGATCGCCTCTCTTGTGCCGCTTATCGATACGGGCAGGATCGGCCTCTTCTCTTTTATGGCGAGCTTAAACGCGCCATTCTGGAATTCGCTCATCTCATCGGTATGGCTGCGCGTGCCTTCCGGGAAAAATAGCATAGAGACGCCGCTTCTGAGCCATCCGGCGGCTTGCCTGTAGACTGACTTTATGCTTCCATAATCTCCCCTGGAGAGCAGGACGTGATCGTTAACCCAGAGAAGGCCTCCGATGAACGGTAATTTGAGTAACTCTTTCTTCGCCACCCATTTGAAATACATGCGTATCTGGTATATTATGACTATATCGGCCAAGCTCTGGTGATTGGCCACTATCACGTACGTCTGGTTGTGGTCGATGTTTTCCAGGCCTTTTACGGTGAGCTTCCAGAACGGGTTTAAAGATATGAGGGCATCCGACCACCAGAAGCACTGCGCATGGACCAGCTTTGCGCGATCGGCGATGGGGAACGGCAGTATTTTTATTATCAGGCTTGAAAGAAAAGCGGCGGCCGTAATAACGGCGCCCGCTATCCAGATCAATATCGATATCAGTATTTTCATAATCCGGTAATATTATACTTTATTATTTGCTTGTTTGGAAGGCTTTACTTTGTCACTTCCGGATTTAAGCCTCTATGTTTCGTCGAAGCGTCTTCTTCTCCGAATGAAGTTTTTTATCTCTAAGCATCTTTTCTTTGGCCCTCCTGGAGCGTCTGCGTTTCTGGCGGCGTATCTTCTCGTATCGCTTCTGCTCGGCAGACTCCCTGCCCAGGACGAGCGATTCGATCTTATCGACGAGGATCCTCCTGGCAAGGAACCGGTTCAGCGCCTGAGAGCGGTCCTCCTGGCACTTGACCTCGATGCCGGTAGGTATATGTTTTAGATAAACACGCGAGGACGTCTTATTGACTTTCTGGCCACCTTTGCCGCTGGAGCGTATAAAGATCTCGACGATGTCGGATTCTTTTATCCCCGCGGAAGCCATCCGCGCCTTCAAAGCTTCTTCTTTATTCATTCCCATTACCGATCTCGACTTTTACTTTTATCGGGCCGGACTTGAAGCTGCCCGTCAGATCATAAAATGCTTTTGCGGCCAGATCTATTATACGCCCCTTTGCCACCAGTCGCTTGTTCGGTCCGCGGTCATTTATGATAACAACTATCGATCTGCTGTTTTCGAGATTCGTCACCTTGACCCTGGTGCCTAACGGCACTCCCCACATCGCGGCATAGTGCCCATTAACATAAAATTTGTTCCCGGCAATGACAAAGCCCCAATACCAGGATGCGGTCCCGACGCGCTCTTCAGCCGCAATAGCATACGCCGAAAACACGAGGCAGATCAATAGAACCAGCATCACCATTTTAGCGAGGCTCATGCAAACCTTCGCTATCTTCTTCTTTATTCATTCCCACGATTGGATCCTGTTAAATGAGATTTCAAAAAATTTCCTGTCGCTTTTATCGTCTCTTCTTTTGCTCTGGCCGGGCTTTGGGCTATCCACATAGTGAAGTTATAGAGCTCCTGCGTATCCACTGACAGCCATTTCCCGTTTTTATGCAAAACTACAAATAATGTTGTCATGGCGATGCGCTTATTGCCGTTTTGGAAAGGATGGTTTTTCACCATGAGATAAAAAAAGACCGCTGCCTTTGAGGTCAGATCATGATATGGCGATTTCCCGCCGAACGTCTGGAACGGCGCAGCGAGACAGCTTTCCAGAATATTAGGAAAGCGGGTCGAAAAATCCGGTATCGGCTCATTGAAAGACATCATTTCCTGCGCAAGGCGGAACGCTACATACTCGACCTCTTTTATCGTTATTGCCTTCATCAGGTGTTGCCCAGCATTTTCAGCGTATCTCCGTATTCCCTGACCGTCTTCTTTACAGCCGCGTCTATCTCTTTCTTCTGGCTATCCTTCAGCGTTTTGCCCAATATGCTGTCTAAATACTTACGAGGTATAGCAAAGCTTCGCCCTATCCGGATGGCCTTTATCTGGCCCTTCTTAACCTTCTTGTAAACAGCTATCCTGCTTATCCCAAGAATATTAGCAAGTTGCTGTATGCTGATAAATCCATTTACTGCCATATAACGCCTTTCGTTAACCTGGCATCAGTTAGTTAACAATTGTTAACTTATACATAGAAGGTTAACATATTTATCGAAATAATGCAAATTTGTTTATTTCTCTCGCACCGATGCCAGCCATGTATTCAGTTTACCCGTAAGCTCTTCGTAAACTCGTATCTCCTCATCCGTATAAGATCTCCGTTGTTTCGCGGAATGATCCACCCTCTCATCCAGGTTCTCATGCACGATCTCTTCGATGGGGATTACCGCGTTCTGTGTATCGCTTACGCCGTCCCAGCGCTCATTCACCGGGAAGCCCATCTTCTTCAACGGCAGGTCCCACGTGGCGTCTACCAGGACCCATTTCCCGTTTATCAGCGCTTTGCAGGCAAGGTGGCCGGTTACAGGCATGCGCCTGACGAGTTTTCTCAATTCGTCCGGATACTTTATGCGCGGATCGTCCCACTTAAAAAGGTAAGTCGCGTATTTTATTTTGAGGCCGAGTTTTTCGAACATCAGCGCAAGAAGAAAATGTTTCGGCACGCACGACCCTTTATTCATGGTTAAAAGGCCGGGCGGGCCGGCATGCGGATCCCTTAATTCAGGCACGATCGCGTAAGGTATATCGCGGATATGTTCAAATACCGCTATTCTCGCGCTAAGCGGGTCCTTACCGCTCGTCCACTCATTGTATTTCATGCCAATAATATTTTTAGCCATTATTTAGTCTGTCAATTCTTGGGGGTGAAAGGATGATTGGAGACGCCCTCGTTCCATGTTTTATTCTGATCACCGTCTATGTTCAAAACTATTCTTTTGTCTACAAACTGCGGGAGCGGATTCCCCTTGTTCACTCTGGTTGCATAGATATTACACGTATTTGGTGCATCGACTCTGGCCAAATAACACCAATAGCTATCCTCCGAATATCCAATATTCCAATTAGCAGTCACGTTAAGCGGCGGCCCAGAACTGAATTGATTGGCATAGTCGCCGGTTTGCAGGTGATAAACGATTTCCGCATTCGCTATTTGATCTATCATCACAAGGGCCTCCGCGACTACTCCCTTCTCCACAAAAGCCGCATAGTTCGGCAATGCAATGCTGACAAGAACCGCCAGTACTATTAGCACAACGATCAGTTCAAGCAAAGTAAAGCCGGAATTATTTTTGACTTTAGCTTCCTCCTATTGAACCGCTTACTATAGCTTAAATACCGACTTCTCGATCTTCTGCTTGGAAAAAGCCGCTTTGACTTTGTCCACCGAACCCTGCAGCGCGGTCAGGATCTTTGTGACCTCCTCGGGGCTAGATTCGTAACTGGAAGCCGAGAGATTCGCTATAAGCTCGATCTTCTGTATCGCGTTCACCACTCTCTTCGAAGCAAGCCGTTTAAATTTGTCACTCTTGCTTTCACCCGCCACATCTTTCTCTTCATTCTCTGCCATACCTTCCTCCTTTGTTATTTTTTTATATTAAGCGCCTGTTGGCGCCATCGTCGCGTTTATCGCGCTGTCTCCAGCTCTTTCGTGCGCCTTGCCTGCTCCTCTTCGATCTCACGGATCTTTTGTTTGGCGCTGCCCGCGATAGTTTGATAGTTCGTTGTATCTATGCCCTGCTGGGTCATGAATTTCCCGGTATCTTTATTGGCATTGAGGGAGTTTCTCTTGAAATAGATATTTGACATCATGTAGTAAAGAAAATACATTATCACCAGGGTGACCAATATCTCTATCAATCCGAACCCCGCCCGGGATCTATTGAGTCTATTCTTCATTGTCGTCGAACCATTCTTTAATAGGCGCGACTTTGTCGCCCTGGATCTCGATCGTCCCGTTCTTGACCGTTCCGCCTACGCCGAGAGTTGTTTTTAATTCCCTGGCGATTGTCTCCAGCCGTTTAGATCCATAGGTGTGAAGGCCCGAGATGACCGTAACGGCTTTCCCTGCCCTATTTTCTAACCGGATCCTGGGTACCGGTGACCGCGGATTATTCTTTATTGCCATGATCGAATAGCGGCTCCAGGTCGATCTCGGTCCAGCCCTGCAGGCCCCTTACGTTCAGCCAGAGCTTAAATTCTTTAGGAGAGGCAACTATAGTATAATAGGTTTTGTCTATGCTGTCACTGGGAAATGACGGCCCGCCTTTCGGAATCGTGGCATCAAAGAACCCCATCATCATATTAGCGTCGATCTTTCCCTTATTTTGCTTTGCCAGCCCCAGAAGATTGGAGCATCTTTCTTTGGAAAATGCCCCGCGCTTTCCCTCGGGGATATCGATCGTGCTGTGCCAGCTGGGATCGATGAAATGATTCGCAGCGGCCATTAAGCCTTTTTCATCGTCGACCCTTTTTCTGTAATCATAGCTGCCCCACTCATAGCTGCAGCCCTGTTTCGCATCGGCAACATTTATAATGATCCCGCCCTCGGAGCGGACAGCGTCAAAGAAGGCATCGACCTGTTTCATAGAAGTCGAGTCGAGCATCATCGACATTAAGGCGGAATTTGAATTGAGACGGTTCTTGGTTGTGGAAGGGTCGGACATCGCGCCATTCTGCAGGTCGTAAAAAATGCCGGACTGGTTCATGGCCGACTGCCAGGTGATCTGGCCGATATAATTGATATCCGCCACTCCCTGGCCGGACCCTACTGGATTAAAAATAGCCACGGTAAGAAATTTCTGATAGGGCTCAAGCACCTTGGGCGTCATATCCCAGTTGCGGCCAACGATAGTTGAACCGTCTTTGGTGTACTCTCCCCAGGTCATCAATCCGGAACAGCCTCCATTACTCATGATGATCGGCAAAAGGATCTGGCAGGCGATGATCTGCTTATCGGCGCCCAGACCGGAAGTCTCTCCCATCCCCCGGACCCATTCCCGGACGTAAAATGGCAGCTCTTCCAAAGAAGTTTTCATTGTGGCCAGCACTTCTTTATAAGGGGTCTTCTCTGTCCCAATGCCGGTCTGCTTGATCGCCATAGCGTAAAATTCCTGGATGTCGTTCTTTAATAGCGCGCCGTACTGCCGCCCCATTTGGTAAAAATTACCTTTCATGACCACGACATTCAACACGCCTGCCTTATAGAGCTTCCCCCCTTCGAATTCGGAAGTAACCTTCATATCCTCTGCGCGGGCAGGTAAAGCTAAAAGCCAGATCGCCATCACCAGGCCGAACAATCTTTTCATACACCCTTCTCCTTTTCCTCTTATTGCCTCGCCGCGATGAACATGTATATCGCAAGCATTAACATGACCGGTGAAGCGATCATGCTGAGCCATAGCGGAATGACTATCCTGTCGTTGACCACGATCTTTACTTTTCTCATCACCCGGATAAGCTGCATGATACCAAGAGCCAGAAATATGATCCCTGCTACGGTCAGCGCCAATGCCTGCGTCGGGCTTCCCTGCCCGGATCTGTTATTGGACGCTTTTAGAGGCTCTTTTTCAGCGGAACCCGGATCGGTACTCACCCCTTTCAAGGGCCGCGACCTGAATCCCAGCGTTTGCGCTTTATTCACGTCCGCCAACGCCGCTAAATAATTTTTCTTCGTAACATACGCTACTGCCCGCGCGTCATACGCAAGCGCAAAGCCCGGCCTCGCCTTTATCGCCTGACCATATTCGGAGATCGCCTTATCCAGGTCGCCTTTTTGTGAATAGACGAGCCCCAGCCCGTAATACGCGTCGGCGGAGACAGGACTGATCTCGATCACTTTATTATAGTCGGCGATCGCCTTGTCAAAAACGCCTTTTTTATAATAGGCAAAACCGCGATTATAGTACGCATCGGTAAGGGCGATGTCCATCTCTATCGCCTTAGTGAAATTCAGGATAGCCTTTTCCAGGTCGCCTTTTTTGTCATAGGCAAATCCAAGGTTGTAATACGCACTGGCGGATTTGGGATCGGCTGCTATGACCTTATTAAATTCTGTTATAGCCTCGTCGAATCTGTCATGCCGGACAAGGTCCACGCCTTTTTTCAAGGCTTCATCTTCGGGATTCTGGGCGTAGCTGATAGAAACGGCTGCAGATAACATTAGTATGATAAATATTCCGGTTATTACCTTTATTCGTTTAGACATCTCGATCCTCCTTTTTTCTTTCTCCCCTTATTAGCCCTTTCGGTCAGTATTTAGCTAATATATATCCAAATCCTCAAGGCGTTTATCGGATATCCCGAAATGATGCGCGATCTCGTGCTGTATGACGTGCTTTACCTCTTCGCGAATGTCCATTCCATTTTCTTTGCATGCCGATTCGATGTTTTGTTTAAAAAGGGTGATCTTATCCGGCAGGACCATGCCGTAATAATGAGTCCTGTCTTTCAGCGGAACACCCTGATAAAGGCCCAGGAGGCGGCCCCGGGCGCCTAACCCCAGTTTCTTCACCGCATCCATATCGACGTCTTCTTCGATGACAACATCCACGTTCTCGAGTTTATTCTTAAATTCTTTCGGCAGTTCCCGCAAAGCATCTTGGACCAATTTTTCGAATTCCTCGCGAGTCATACATTCCTTCAAAACGTGAGCCGG
>PLNN01000034.1 GCA_003142795.1 Candidatus Omnitrophota bacterium | reverse complement strand
ATCGATCCGATCGCGGTGGCCGAATGCCAGGAGATAATAAAGGAATTAAGGGATAAGGGGCTGGGGATACTATTGACGGACCACAACGTAAGAGAGACGCTTGTTATAACGGACCGCGCGTATCTCATGGCAGGCGGGAAGATCCTGATTTCCGGCACGAAAGAAGACCTGATATCGGATCCGAAAGCGCGTGAGCTCTATTTAGGCGAAAAGTTTACAATGTAGAGGGGCGTAAAATTTTTCGTTTCCGTGGCAGAATGTGCTGTGTCGNNGCCCTGCTCACCACATCGCCACATCACATTCCTGACATATGCGAAAATTTTACTGTGGAGCGGGGACGAAAAATTTCATATTAACAAGACAAAGTCTTTGTGATATAATACCTTTTCTTAATTCTGGAGAAATGATGGCAAAGATAAAAGCGAAGAAGATAGAGGAATGTACGACGTTGTTGGAGATAGAGGTCCTCAAGACCGATATCGATAAGGCGTTCGGGGAAGTCTATAACGAGATAACCAAGATCGCTAATATCCCGGGATTCAGGGCCGGCAAGGCGCCGATCGAACTTGTTAAAAAACATTATGCAAAGGACGCGAAAGAGGAAGTCTTGAAACGGCTCATCCCGGAATCTTACAGGGACGCGCTTGCCGAACACAAAATGAGGCCCATAGGCCTTCCGGAGATAACCGACGTTAAGTTCGACGAAGCCGCGCAGTTGTCGTTCAGGGCAAAGGTGGATACGCGGCCGAATTTCAAATTAAAAGAGTATAAGGGCATTAAGATAGAGAAGAAAAAGACCGTGATAACGGACGCGGACATAAATAAGACACTCGATAACCTGCGGGAAATAAACGCGAAATACACCGCGGTAGATGACAGGCCTGTCCGGATGGGCGATTATATCGTTGCCGACGTTGATTGTACCGTGGACGGTAAGGCCGTTCATAAGAAGAGAGAGAATATCTGGCTCCAGATAGATAAAGAATCAGTGATACCGGGCCTTTCCGAGAAGGTGGCCGGCATGAATAAGCTCGAGGAAAAGGATATCGAAGTCAAATTGCCCGAAAAATATCCGGACAAGGATATTGCCGGAAAGACGGCCGTGTATCATGTTAAAGTAAAAGAGATAAAGGAGCGCAAGCTGCCGGATGCGGATGACGGGTTGGCCAAGGACATGGGAAAAGAGAATCTCGAGGACCTGAAGAAAGAGATAAGAAAAGAACTCGAGATGCGCTCGAATATCAACGCGGAAGTAGAGGCGGAAAATCAGCTGCTTAACAAATTGATGGATGATAATGTTTTTGCAGTCCCTTCCGGTTTTGTGGCCAGGCAACTTGATTTCATGGTCGAGGATGCCAAGCGCCATATGATGGAAAAAGGGTTCAAGAAAGAGGATCTCGATAAAAGGAATGATGAATTCAAAGGAAAATTTAAAGACGATGCCGTCAGGCGCGTAAGGCTGCTTTTCATATTGGACGAGATCGCAACCGATGAAAAGATGGAAACAACAGATGATGATCTTGGCCAGGCCTACAGATCGATAGCCTCGCAGGCCGGCAAAGATGAAACTTTTGTAAAGGACCATTACGAAAAAGAAGGCCAGGTCGACAATCTTAAAGATAAGATAAGGGAAGAGAAGACGATCAGATTTCTGTTGGATAACGCCAAAACGGTAGAAGTCGAAAGTCCCGCAAAATAGCTAAAAAGGAGGGCGTGATGGGTATACTTGTTCCTATGGTGATCGAGACTACAGGAAGGTCCGAGAGGGCATACGATATCTATTCAAGGCTTTTGAAAGACAGGATAATATTTATCGGGACGGCCATAGATGACACGGTATCGAACATTATCATCGCTCAGCTGTTATTTTTGCAGATGGAAGATCCCTCTAAAGATATAGAGGTTTACATAAATACGCCGGGAGGGTCAGTTACAAGCGGCCTTGCCATATATGACACAATGCAATTTGTAAAACCCGACGTCAATACATATTGTGTGGGGCAGGCCTCCAGCATGGGCGCGGTGCTTTTAGCTGCCGGCACGTCGGGAAAACGCTACGCCCTTCCGCATGCCAGGATAATGATACATCAGCCGTGGGGCGGAATGCAGGGAACGGCTTCCGATATAAGCATACAGGCAGAGGAGATACTGCGCATGCGCGCGAGGATCGAAGAGATATTGGCACATCACACAAAGCAGCCGGTGGACAAGATAAAAAAAGATACAGACAGGGACTTCTTCATGTCTGCGGAAGAGGCGAAGGCATACGGGATAGTCGACGAAGTCATTGCTAATATAGCGAAGAAAAAATAAGCTACAAGTTACAGGAGAGGACAGTATGGCAAAGAAGTACTTGATGACGCCAGGACCGACACCGGTCCCGGAAGATATAAGAAATGAAATGGCCAAGCCTATCATCCATCACAGGACCAAGGAATACCAGGCCATATTTAAAGATGCGACCGAAGGATTGAAGAAAATATTCAAGACATCGGGTGATCTTTTTACTTTTACTTCAAGCGGAACGGGTGCCATGGAAGCGTCTATTGTCAATGTCATGTCGCCCGGCGATAAGATAATAGTAGTGCGCGGCGGAAAATTCGGTGAAAGGTTCGGCGAAATAGCGAAAGCATGCGGCGTTGAATTCATCCCGATAGATGTAGAGTGGGGAAGCGCACCATCGCCGGAATTGATCGCCGAAACCCTGAAGAAAAATCCAGGCGTTAAAGGTGTGTATACGACTCTGTGCGAAACGTCGACCGCGACCGTTTTTGATATAAAGGCAATAGGTGAGGTAGTCAAAAAGACGGACGCGCTTTTTGTGGTGGATGTCATATCGGGCCTTGGCGCCGATAATTTCGAAAATGACGCATGGGGCGTCGACATAGCGATATGCGGCTCTCAAAAGGGCCTTATGATACCGCCTGGGCTCGCGTTCTGTTCTGTCAGCGAGAAGGCCTGGAAGTCGGCGGAGGCCTCAAAGCTGCCGAAGTTCTATTTCAATTTCAAAAAATATAAGAAGGCATATCTTGATACCGATACGCCGTTCACTTCGGCGATCACCTTGGTAATAGGATTGAAGAAGGCCGTCGAAACTATAAATAATAAAGGCGTCGATGCCGTTATAACAGAACATCAGACCCAGGCAAAGGCGTTCCGCGAGGCGGTCAAGGCTATGGGCCTTGGCATATTTTCGAAATCTCCTTCAAGCGCGGTCACAGGCGTGAATTCGCCTGCCGGGATCAATGCCGACGATATCATTAAGATGTTGAAGACAGACTTCGGCGTGACGTTCGCCGGCGGCCAGGAAGCGCTCAAAGGTAAGATATTCAGAGTAGCTCACATGGGCGGTATCGATAAGGAGCACACGATTGAATCCATAAAAGCTTTAGAACAGGCACTGACAAAGCTGGGATACAAATTTAAATCCGGGATCGGCACAGATACCGCTGCGAAGATATTGAAATAAACAGGAGAGACAAGATGGCATTCAGGGTGCTTATAAGCGATTCGCTTTCCAAAGAAGCTGTCGATATATTGGAAAAAGAAAAAGAATTTAAGGTCGAAGTCAACACGAAGCTGACCCCGGACGAGCTGAAGAAGGTGATAAAGGATTATGACGCCCTTCTTGTGCGCAGCGCTACAAAGGTTACGAAAGATATAATAAACGCGGCCGACAAGCTGAAGATAATAGGAAGGGCAGGCGTAGGGTTGGATAACGTCGACGTCGAAGCCGCTTCCAAAAAAGGCATAATAGTAGTAAATACACCCGGCGGGAATACGATCTCTACGGCGGAACATACATTTTCCATGATACTCGCGCTTTCGAGGAACATACCCCAGGCAGACCTTTCAATGAAGAAGGGTGAGTGGGAACGTAAAAAATTTATGGGAGTAGAGCTTTACGGTAAAATCCTCGGCGTGGTAGGTCTCGGAAGGATAGGGACTGAGGTAGCTAAAAGAGCTCTTAGTTTCGGGATGAAGGTCCTGGCATTCGATCCATATCTATCGGCCGAAAAGGCCAAAGAGCTCGGCATAGAGCTCGTTGATCTTACGCATTTGTTCAAAAACGCCGACTATATAACGGTCCACACGCCTCTTACTGATGACACTAAACACATCGTTTCGGATAAGGCGTTCGGATTGATGAAGAAAGGCGTCAGGATAATCAATTGTGCCAGAGGCGGCATAATCGATGAAGAGGCGCTGGCGAAAGCGATAGAATCCGGCAAAGTAGCGGGCGCCGCGTTCGACGTTTACGAAGAAGAGCCTCCGAAAAACTCGAAGCTGTTGAAACTGGATAAAGTGGTGCTTACTCCGCATCTTGGCGCATCGACCGAAGAGGCGCAGGTGAACGTCGCAATAGAGGTCGCAACTACGGTTCGCGACGCGCTAATGAACTGCGGCGTGAGAAATGCGGTCAACGTGCCTTGCGTCGACGCCGAGGTGTATAAAGCGATCGCGCCGTATCTCAAACTGGCTGAGAACATGGGTTCCATCCAGGCCCAGATCGTGGCCGGACATATAAAGAAAGTCAATATAAGATACGTTGGCGACCTGTTGAAATATGATCTCTCGCCGTTCACAGTATCGATAATGAAAGGCATGCTGACCCCGATCCTTCAGGAAACCGTGAATTTTGTGAATGCTCTCGTGATCGCTAAAGAGCGCGGTATAAACGTGATAGAATCGAAGACTGCCGAAGTGCAGGATTTTGCGAGCCTTATTATAGTAGAGGTCGAGACAGACAAGGCCAAGAGCTCGGTCTTCGGGACGTTGTTCACGAAAGTGGACCCCAGGATCGTGAAGATAAACGAATTTTACGTCGATTGTGTCCCCGAGGGCACCATGCTGATAGTATTTAATAAAGACGTGCCGGGCATAATAGGCCAGATAGGGACGATCTTTGGTAATAATAAGATAAACGTGGCAAGTGTCTCGTTCGGCCGCGACGAAAAAGGCGGCAAAGCAGTGAGCGTATGGAATGTCGACAGCGACGTCCCGAAAAAAGTGCTGGATGAGCTAAGGTCCGCGAAGAATATCAATGATATAAAGCTGGTCAAGCTGTAAGAAAAAGGAACGAACATGAAAAAACAGAACAAGATCTACATAGTCGACGTCACTAACAGAGACGGCGTCCAGACATCGAGGCTGGGGCTGGCCAAGCTCCAGAAGACGATGATAAATATTTACTTAAATGAGATGGGCGTTTGTCAGTCCGAATTCGGTTTCCCTGTCACGCGTCACGAAACAAATTATATAAATGCCAACCTTGAGCTTATCAGGATGGGAGCGCTAAAACCGATAATGTTGAGCGGCTGGATCAGGGCCATCAGAGGCGACGTCGAAAAGGCCTGTAAAATGACCAGGGTGGAGAACCTGAACCTTTCCATATCTACCTCGGACCAGATGATAAATGGAAAATTCCAGGGAAAATATACGCGGGTCGATGTGATAAAAGAGATGGTCGAAGCCGTCCATACAGCGTACCGGCTCGGGATCAAATATGTGGGTGTAAACGCTGAGGACGCATCCAGGACGCACCTCGATTACCTTATAAAGTTCGCTAGAGCAGCTAAGAAAGCGGGGGCCCAGAGGATACGTTATTGCGATACGCTGGGATATGATGATCCGTTCACGATTTACGAAAGAATTAAAGTACTGGCAGAAGAAGTAAGGCTGCCCATAGAGCTTCATTGCCACAACGATCTCGGAATGGTAGTCGCCTGTTCTATTGCAGGAGCCAAGGCAGCGATAGATGCTGGTGTCGACGCATATGTCAATACGACTGTGAACGGCATGGGCGAGCGCGCAGGGAATGCGGATCTTGTCAGTACGATCCTGGCTATCAAATATTCGAGCGGGTTTAACGGCAGGTATATACTCGATGAGCGCGTGAAGCTTTCACACGCATGGAAGATCGCCAAATATGGTTCATACGCTTTCGGTGTGCCTATACCTATAAATCAGCCCGGCGTAGGCGCCAATGCTTTTGCGCACGAATCCGGCATACACGCGGACGGCGCTTTAAAAGACAGGAGAAACTACGAGCTCTATGATTTTGAAGAGCTCGGCAGGGGCGAACCCGAACTGATAGAGACCGGCAGGCAGATCACGGCCGGAGAATATAGCGGAATAAAAGGTTTCAGGAATGTTTACGATAAGCTGGAAATGAAGTTTAAAGATGAGAAAGAGGCTACGAAGATATTAGAGCTTGTCAGATACGCCAACGTTCACACTCAGCAGCCTCTCACCGAGGACGAGCTGCGATTTATCGCGAAATATCCTGAGATCGCCCGTAAGATATTCACAATGGCACCGTAAGGGAGGAATATTATGAGAAAGATAACCATATTTTTAGCGGTAACGGCTTGCGTTATTTTTGTCGCATCAGGTTTATTTGCTGCAGAGAATACCGATAAGAACTCTAAAAAAACAGAACAGGCCAAGGCAAACGCTAATACGCCGGCAAAGGCTGCAAAACCAACCGTTTCAAACGCAGCCGTCGAGCCTGCGAAAAAAGGAAAAGAGACGCCACAACCCCCGGTCGCAAAGGCCGAAGCAGCAAAGCCGGTTAAGGAAATGACACAGGCCGAGAAAGTGGCTGATATGAAGGAAACGCTTAAGAATAACGAAGAGATCCTCACTTTCGTTCCCGGCCTGAAGAAAGAAAAAGATAAAAACGGAAATATATTTTATACATTCCAGGGGACAAAATTGGATAACCTTGATGCCGGGACGGTGGAAAAATTATTCGGCAGAGTAAGGAATGAGGCTGTCAGGATAAGAACTGATCGGTTTAACAGGCAGATGGCGATGATAAAAAAAGCGCAGCAGGCACCGTCAACTGTTGGTGGCGGCAGGCCTGCCGGCATGTCCCGGATTCCGCAGGCTCCGAAGATTCCGCATATACCGCAGGTACCCAAGCCGTTGCCCAAGCCGTTGCCAAAGATGCCACAAATACCCAAGACTTATAACAGCACTTCAAGATATTAGATAAAAGGTTTTTATGTCCAACATAGTCATATTGGGAGCGCAGTGGGGGGACGAAGGCAAAGGCAAAGTCATCGATATATTTGCCGCTAAAACAGACTTTATAGTCCGGTATCAGGGCGGTAACAACGCCGGCCACACCGTAGTGATAGGTGATGACGAATTTATACTGCATCTTATTCCTTCCGGGATACTGCATAAAACGAAGACCTGTGTTATAGGGAACGGCGTCGTTATAGACCCGAAGGCGCTTCTCGAAGAGATAGACATGCTTGAGAAAAAAGGCATAAGCGTTAACGGCAGACTTTTCATCAGCGAAGAAGCGCATGTCATATTCCCGTATCACAAGACGCTCGACGAACTTAAAGAACAAAATAAAAAGAAGATAGGCACGACCAAGAAAGGCATAGGGCCGTGCTATGCGGATAAGGTAGCCAGGTCCGGTATAAGGATAATCGATCTTCTCGACGAATCCGTGTTAAAAGAGAAATTAAAAGCCAATCTTGGCGAAAAGAACGCGATACTTACTAAAATATATAGTGCAGAAGGATTTGCCTTCGATCCTTTATATAAGGAATACCTGGATTACGCAAAAAAGATAAAGAAATACGTATGTAATACCGCCTTATTGTTAAATGAAGCGGTGGCAAAGAAAAAACGCATAATGTTCGAGGGCGCACAGGGCACTCTTCTTGACGTGGACCACGGGACATATCCGTTCGTTACGTCCTCTAATTCTACCGCAGGGGGCGCGTCGACCGGCACCGGTGTCGGGCCGACTAAAATAGATAAGGTCATAGGAGTAGTAAAGGCATATACTACACGGGTCGGAGAGGGTCCGTTCCCTACCGAATTTTCAAAAGATCTGATGGGCTGTATACGAAAAAAGGGGCGGGAGTTCGGCGCCACGACGGGCAGGCCCAGGCGCTGCGGGTGGTTTGACAGCGTGATCGTGAAGCACGCGATAATGGTGAACGGCATAGACGAGATCGTGGTAACTAAACTTGATGTCCTTGACGATCTCGATCGCATCAAGATATGCACGTCATATAAATTCGAAGGTAAGGGTTATAACAATTTTCCTGCGAGCATAAAGGCGCTATCGCATTGCGAGCCGGTTTATGAGGAATTGTCCGGCTGGCAGCAGGATACTACGCGGATCACTTCATATGCGAAACTGCCTAAGAACGCCAAGGTCTACTTGAAGAGGATGCAGGACCTTCTAAAGACTAAGATCGTATTAATATCGGTAGGCTCTGACAGGAAGCAGACGTTTTCGGTTTGATTATTCTTGACTTTGAAAGTCACGAGTGTTAATATTTTTATAAACGTATAGGAGGATGTATAGATGAGAAAGATCATATTAGCGGTATTGGCGATAATATTCGCGGTTAGTATAAATGGATGCGCTGTGAATTATTATAAAGGTAAGCCGGAGCAGGAAAAGAAGATAAGGCAGCTGACGACCCAGTTGGAAGAGCTGGAGCAGACAAAACGTATGCTCGAGGACCGTCTCGCTAAGGAGATACAGGACAAGCAGATACTTCTGGAACGCACATCCCGGGGCCTTGTAATAACGATGACAAATGATATTCTTTTCGATTCAGGTAAAGCGAAATTAAAGAAAAACGCAAAGACCGTCCTCAATAAGATCGCGGACGTCCTGAAAGAGACCGCGCCTGACAGGGATATAGGAGTCGAGGGGCATACGGATAACATGCCGATAAAACACTCTAACTGGAAATCGAATTGGGAACTTTCTGCTTCCCGCGCGACAAGCGTTCTCCATTATCTGATAGATAGTTGCGGCATAGAACCGCAGAAGCTTTCCGCTATAGGATATGGCGAGTTCAGGGCTATTGATACTAACGACACCAAGTCGGGAAGGTCGAGGAACCGCAGGGTTGAGATCATAATACTTCCCAAAGAGATCACCAAAAAATCTTACGAAGAGGTCCAGTCAAAGATATCCGAAGAGGCAAAGGCCGCGGAGGAGTCAAAGGCGCCCGCTGAAGCGGTTAAGTAGGCCAAAGCGCCTGATGGTAAAGAATTTTAACAATGGGGGATCGAAAGTCCCCCATTGTTATTTGCTGACGAAAACAAAGTAAATGAATACCTCCAAAAACATACCAGGGCATGTCGCGATAATAATGGACGGTAACGGCAGGTGGGCGAGAAAAAGAGGCCTGCCCAAGATCGCAGGCCATCGCGCCGGCTCTAAGGCCGCACAGGAAGCGGTCGAAGCCGCCCGAGAGCTTGGCATCAAGGTCCTTACTCTTTATACATTTTCAACCGAAAACTGGAAAAGGCCGAAACATGAGATCTCGGCGCTCTTTAAACTTCTGGGTGATTATCTTGAGAGGCAGTCGGATAAACTGGTCAAGAATAATATCAAATTTTCCGTTATAGGCGACACCGAAGCGCTGCCGGGCCTTATCAAGGATAAGCTGCAAAGAACGATAGATGTCACTAAAAATAATACAGGCCTTGTGTTGAATCTGGCGCTGAATTATGGGGCGAGGATCGAGATCGTTCGCGCTGTGCAAAATATCGCGAAGGACGTATGCGGGGGCGCTGTAAGAATAGACGATATCGACGAGCATCTCTTTTCGTCTTATTTGTATACAAAAGACCTTCCCGATCCGGATCTTTTGATCAGGACATCAGGCGAATGCAGGCTTTCCAATTTTCTGCTGTGGCAGATATCGTATGCGGAACTTTATATAACAACGAAACTCTGGCCCGATTTTAAAAAAAGCGATCTGAAAAAAGCCATTCTAGAATATCAAAACAGGGAGAGAAGATTTGGTCGGTGATCTTTCTTTTATCAAGAGGATAATAACCAGCGTCCTTATGCTGACGTTAGTGGGATTGGCCGTCTTTTTCTTTCCCAATTGGGCCCTGGCTCTTCTTGTATCGGCGTTCATAGGGCTGGGGTTGTATGAATTTTTCAGTCTTGCCGAGAAGAAGAACATCTTTGTTTACAATTATTTCGGAATAATCATAGGGATGCTCGTTCCTATAATAGTATACCTGCAGAAGGGGAGCGAGGGATATTTTACACTGGAACCTTTTTTTATAGTCATCGCGTGCCTGTTCATATTCGTTCTTCAATTTGCCAGGCGCGATAGTTCCCAGGCGCTTGCCAGCATAGCAGTCACGATGTTCGGCCTTCTCTATATAGCATGGTTCTTTTCCTTCTTTATTAAGTTGAAATTCTTACCTCACGGAGCGCTCCTTGTCTCTTTTTTGATCCTTGTTACAAAGATGGGCGATGTCGGCGCTTATATAATCGGAAGGTCGCTAGGCAGGCATAGCCTTATTCCGCGGATAAGCCCGCACAAGACGGTCGAGGGGACAATAGGCGGATTGGTTTTTAGCGTGGCTACCGCATTAGTGAGTAAAAGTTACCTTCCGGAATTTTCTTACGCGCATCTTGTGGTTCTGGGAATTTTGCTGGGCATATTGGCTCAGGTAGGGGACTTGGCGGAAAGCCTTCTAAAAAGGGACTGTGGAGTGAAAGATTCCGGAACGAATCTCCCCGGCTTCGGAGGCGTTTTGGATATCATGGATAGTCTCCTTTTCACGGTCCCGATCTTTTATTTCTACGTCCAGGTGCTGATGAAATGACCCAAAGGCTCGCAGTTTTAGGCTCCACCGGTTCGATCGGCGTTAATACGCTGGATGTTATAACGCGCCTGAAAGACGATTTCAAAGTAGTCGCCCTATCCGCCGATTCCAATATAAAAGCTCTCGCCGAACAGGCAAGAAAATTCCATCCTGATCTAATTTGCGTCGGCAATGAATCGCTGGCAAAAAAAATAAAGAAGAGCATACCCGCCGGCACCAGGGTGCTGTTCGGCCTGGACGGTCTCAAGGAAATAGTTTCAACGCAGGATATCGATACGGTCGTCGCGGCGATAAGCGGCACGTTTTGTCTCATCCCTTTAGTCGAAGCCGTAAAACACAGAAAAAAGATAGCTCTTGCGAACAAAGAAGCTTTGGTAAGCGCCGGGCCGATAATAATGAAATTAGCAAAGGCGAACGGCGTCAGGATAATCCCGATAGATAGCGAGCACAGCGCTATATTCCAGTGTCTCGAGGGGAGGGCAGGAAGCCTGTCGAAGATATATCTGACAGGCAGCGGCGGCCCCCTCTTGAATGTCGACCGAAATAAATTCAGCAAGCTTTCAAAAAAGGACGTCTTGAACCATCCCAAATGGAAAATGGGTAAGAAGATATCGGTAGATTCCGCGACTATGATGAACAAGGGCCTGGAGATCATAGAGGCTAAATATCTTTTCGGCGTGGATGATAAGTATATAGAAGTGCTGATACATCCGGAAGCAGTGATCCATTCTATGATAGAGTTGACGGATGGCTCGGTCTTTGCGCAGCTCGGAGTGCCGGATATGCGCCTTCCCATCCAGTATGCCCTCACATTCCCGCTGCGGGCGGGCAGCGCTATAGAGCGCCTGGATTTCACAAAGATAGGCAAACTCGCATTCTTTAAACCCGACCTGCAAAAATTCCCGTGCCTGGCCCTGGCGAGGCACGCGGCATCCGCGGGAGGAACGGCGCCGGGTGTTTTATGCGCATCCGACGAAGAAGTGGTGAAGAGTTATCTTGAAGGAGATATGAAATTTACAGATATACCTAAGATCATAGAGAAGGTATTGTCGCGCCATAAAAATATAACAGAACGGGAACTGACCATCTATGACATACTGGAAGCCGATAGGTGGGCGAGAGAGGAAGTGAGGTCAATTTGCTGTCATTAATCTATTTTCTTATAGTTCTTGGTATACTTGTGCTGGTCCACGAATTCGGCCATTTCATCACGGCAAAAAAACTAGGGGTTCGCGTCGAGAGATTTGCGATAGGTTTCGGGCCGAAGTTATGGTCCATAAAAAAAGGCGAGACGGAATATCTGATATGCGCCATACCCCTGGGCGGGTATGTAAAGATGGCGGGAGATGAGCCCGGCGAAAATATCAAAGGCCACGAATGGGAATTTCTCTCAAGAAGTGTCTTTGACAGGTTCAAAATACTTCTGGCGGGCCCTTTGTTGAATTATATCCTCGCATTTTTAATATTTTCGATCATATTTATGTTCGGCAGCCCCACTCTTACTAACGAGGTAGGCTCGCTTTTTAAGGACTATCCGGCAGAGAAGCAGGGAATACTGGTGGGTGACAAGATCCTGTCGATCGACGGTAAGAACGTCAAGTACTGGGAAGACCTTACCGAAATTATACATACGCATACCGCGGGGCCCATGAAGCTTTCCATAGAGAGAGCCGGCAAGATATCTGAAAAAGAGATCACCCCGATCGTGCGCGAAATGAAAGATATATTCGGCAAGTCGACCAGGATCGCGTTGATAGGCATTGCGCCTTCCCAGAAGATAGAAAAAGTGCGGTACGGATTCATCTCATCGTTTTATATGGGCTTCAAAAAATTGATACAGCTTACCTATATCACATACAAAGCATTATGGTCCGTCTTAACCGGGAGTTTGTCGGTAAAAGAATCGATGACAGGGCCGATCGGTATTTTTGTAATCACCGGAGAAGCCGCAAAAATGGGATTGATATATCTGTTCCATCTCATGGCTATCCTGAGCGCGTCGTTAGCCATATTCAATCTGCTGCCGTTCCCGGTCCTCGACGGCGGGCACATATTCTTTCTTGCCCTGGAAAAGATAATGGGAAAACCGTTGCCGATGAAGACGCAGGAGATCGTTACCAATATCGGGATAAGCCTTCTTATATTGCTCACCATATTCATATTTTATAATGACATAATAAAATTCGGCGTAGTCGATAAGGTCCTGAAGTTATTCAAGCATTAACTATGATCAAACGGCATAACACAAGACAGATTAAAGTAGGCTCCGTAAAGATCGGCGGCCCCGCGCCTGTGTCTATACAGTCGATGACAAAAATCGAGACCTCAAATGTCAGGGCGGTCGTCGCGCAAATAAAGGCGCTTGAAGGATACGGCTGCGAAATAATAAGGGTCGCTGTCAAGAATCTTGAGGACGCGGATGCCATCAAGGCAATAAAGCGTAGAATAAATATCCCGATCGTTTGCGACATTCATTTCGATCATCGTCTTGCGCTAAAGTGCATAGAAAACGGCGCCGATAAGATCAGGCTGAACCCCGGCAATATAAAAAAACGCGAAGAGATCGAAAAGGTAATAAAGGCGGCAAAAAAAGCAAAGATCCCGATCAGGATAGGCCTGAATTCCGGCTCGACCGATACTGACCTTACGGCTTCCGCTCTTAACTATATCAAGATCTTTGAAGCGCTTAACTTTCATGATATAATCATATCATTAAAAGCTTCCGATGTGATATCTACGGTAGAGGCTTATAGAAAAATATCACGTGTTTGCGATTATCCTTTGCATCTCGGGGTAACTGCAGCCGGATCGTATGATTCTGGAGTAGTAAAATCTTCCATAGGGATAGGAAGCCTTCTCCTGGACGGGATAGGAGATACGATCAGGGTATCTTTGACGGCCGATCCCGTCGAGGAAGTCATTGCCGCGAAGAGGATATTGAGCGCTTTAAATTTGCGGCGGTTCGGGCCGGAAGTGATATCGTGCCCGACGTGCGGGCGGTGCCAGGTAGACCTGGGTAAAATTGTACGAAAGCTGGAAGGTGAGCTATCGGCTATCGGCTATCGGCTTTCGGCTAAAAGACCTGTTAGGATAGCTGTTATGGGCTGTGAGGTTAACGGTCCAGGAGAAGCGCGGGAAGCGGATATTGGAATAGCTGCAGGCAAAGGATCTGGTACGCTATTCGTAAAAGGTAAAGTTGTACGTCGTGTAAAAGAGAAATATTTTGTAAAAGAAATTTTAAAACTATTAAAATAAAGCTGGTGGCTGAAAGCCGACAGCTGATAGCAAACGGAGTTACTATGAAATGGACTGAAGCGCTGATACCGACATTGAAGGAAGACCCTCAGGATGCAGAGGTCATTAGCCACAAACTTATGGTGCGCGGCGGATTTATACGAAAGCTCGTGTCGGGCGCGTATTCGTATCTTCCGCTGGGCGTGAGGGTACTGGAGAAGGTTGAGGCGATAATACGCGAAGAATTGAATGCACAGGGCTGCCAGGAAGTGCTGCTTCCCGCCATTCACCCTTCGGAGATATGGAAAAAGACCGGCCGCTACGATATCCTGGGGGACGTCCTGATAAAATTCAAAGACCGTCATGGCAAGGAATGCGTTCTCGGTCCGACCCACGAAGAGATCATAACGGACCTGGTCGCGAATAATGTCAGGTCATACAAAGAACTGCCTCTCGTGCTCTACCAGATCCAGACAAAATTCAGGGATGAACCCAGGCCGCGTTTTGGAGTGATGCGTACGTCCGAATTCATAATGAAAGATGCTTATAGTTTCGATCGTGACGTTGAAGGACTGGAAGCGAGCTATAAGAAGATGTACGACGCGTATTGCAGAATATTTGAACGCTGCGGCCTGCCTTACATAGCGGTCGAGGCCGATCCGGGAATGATGGGAGGCAACCTTTCCCACGAATTCATGGTCCCGTCAACAGCCGGCGAGGACAGGATAGTGATATGCGAAAAGTGTAAATACGCGGCAAGCACCGAAGTTGCGAAGTGTGATCCGGGGGCAGGGGCCAAGGCCTCAAAAGAGAAAAAGATGCCGATAGCGGAAGTTGAGACGCCGGGTATCACGACGATAGAAAAGGTCGCGACGCTGTTGAAGGCCGAACCGGACAGGCTCGTCAAGACGCTCATCTTTAAGGCGGACGAGAAGATAGTCGCGCTTCTTATAAGAGGGGATCTAGAAGTCAACGAAACAAAGCTGAAAAATTATCTGAAATGCGCGGCGTTAGAACTTGCGGACGTGAAGTCTATAGAGGACGTTACCGGAGCGCCTGTCGGATTTTCAGGGCCTGTGAAGCTTAAAGATGCGCGTATAGTCGCGGATGAGAGCGTAAAGGGCATGATAAATTTTATCACCGGCGCCAATAAAAAAGACGCGCATCTTATAAACGTCAATATCGACAGGGATTTCGAGGTTAAAGAGTTCGGCGATTTTCGGATGATTTCAGAAAACGACGGCTGTCCCGTCTGCGGCAAACCCATAAAGATAACGCAGGCCATAGAGATCGGGCATACTTTCAAGCTGGGCACGAAATATTCCGCGGTCCTGGGCGCGACGTTCCTCGACAAGGATGGAAAAGAGAATACGGTTATAATGGGCTGCTACGGGATAGGTGTTAACAGGATAGCGGCAAGCCTTATAGAGACCAGTAACGACAAAGACGGCATAATATGGCCGCTTTCAATAGCGCCGTACCAGGTGATCATAATAGCGCTGAATATGGAAGATAAATTGGTAAAAGATATTGCCGATGATGTCTATAAGAAACTGTCTAAAGGTGGTTATGAATGTCTGTATGATGACAGGAATGAGTCAGCGGGCAAAAAATTCAAGGACGCGGATCTCATAGGCATACCAATAAAGATAATAGTCGGCTCAAAGAACGCTAAAAACGGCATGATCGAGGTCAAAGACCGCAAAACCGGCAAAATCGATCTGATCGTCGTCAAAGACCTCAAGGCCCACCTCGAAACGATAATCAAATAAAATTTTTAGCTCTCGTGATAGAATGCGCTGTGTCGAGTGGTTCGCAGGGACGNNACCATGCCAAAATTTTCGCTCGAAAAACTTGCTCGGACGCTGCCTCGCAAGTTTTCACGCCCCGCTCACCACGTCGCCACATCACATTCCTCAGGTAGCGAAAAATGCTTGAGTGAGATGGAAATTTTTACGGGTGGCGAAGGTGATGCCTTGAGGCGCAAAAACAAGGCCGAAGCGGATGGGGTGCCGCATGCTTAGGATTGCGATATAAGCTAACCGGGTCTAAAGGCGCTGGACGAGCAGGCAATCCTGCGGCACATAGATACGCGCCTTGTATCTCGTGGTAGATTGTCCCGCCCGGAGTTAGATAGGAGGCGGGATCCCGCCTCGAGTAGGAAAGGTGGCGGGATAAACCCGCTTCGGCCGAAAAAGCGCCGAAAGGCGCACCGAGACAGGACCCGTAAAAATTTATGAGAGCAAAATCTGGCGTTGTCCCCCTGGCCTGGCGGCCATTTATGGGTGAGGGAGGACTATTAATTTTTTCTTGACATAATAGGCTAAATATAGTATAAAATATATACTTCTATAGAAAGGAAGGGAAAGTGGGTTTAAGTCAATAAACCCACTTTTTTATTCGCCATAATTGGGTATAGGCGGATAACTGATAAAAAGGTTAAAAAATGGAAATAATAGAGCGTGTTAAAGAGCTGGCAGCCAATTATTTGGAGAAAAATGGCATAGAGCTAATAGACGTCATTTACAGGCGCGAACAGGGCGGAATGACGTTAAGGCTCCTGGTCGATACTCCGCAGGGCATAAGCATAGCGGGATGTGAGGCCCTGAACACCTATCTTGGCGAGCTTTTAGACAAAGAAAACGTGATAGAAGACCATTATCTCCTGGAGATCTCTTCTCCCGGCCTTGACAGGCCGCTCGTTTCGGATAAGGACTTTGAGCGGGTGGTGGGTGAAAATGTCTATGTCAGCACTTATGAGCCGATCGGATCAAGACGGGAGCACGAAGGCAAGCTCATCGGGATAAATAAGGACGATATAGTTGTTGTATCGAACGGCATGAGCACAGTTATCCCCAGACAGAAGATAGCTAAGGCAAAGCTGAAAATAGAATTTTAAATGAGGTGAAAGCATGAACGAAGAACTATTGACGGTATTGGAACATATAGAGCGCGAGAAGGGGATAGATAAGGAATTCCTCTTCAAAGCGATAGAGTCTGCCTTGACGAGCGCAGCCAGGAAGATCATGGGGAATAAAGAGGCGGAGGTCGCGGCCACCATAGACAGGGCTACGGGCGAGATAAAAATATTGAGCGAAGGCAAGGAGATAAGGTCCGCCGAGTTCGGCAGGATCGCGGCGCAGACAGCCAAGCAGGTGATAATACAGAAGATCCGCGAAGCGGAACGCGATATAATTTTTGAGGAGTATCAGAAGAGGATCGGCACCATAACCAGCGGGACCGTTCACAGGTTCGAGAAAGGCGATATAGTCCTCGATCTGGGGAAGACGGAAGCGGTATTGCCGAAGTCGCAGCAATGCCCCAGAGAGCGATATAAGCAGGGCGACAGGGTCCGCGCATATATTCTTGAGGTGACTAAAACGTCTCATGGCCCTCAGATAATCCTATCCAGGTCCGATGCCGCATTCGTCAAAAAACTTTTTGAAATAGAAGTGCCGGAGATAACCGAAGGTATAGTGGAGATACGGTCTGTCTCCAGAGAAGCCGGGGAGAGGACAAAACTCGCCGTATGGTCTAAAGACGACAAAGTCGATCCTGTCGGCGCATGCGTCGGCATGAGAGGGTCGCGCGTCAAGGATATCGTCCGAGAGCTCCAGGGTGAGCGCGTTGATATCATTAGGTGGAGCGATGACCTGAAGGAGTATGTTAAGGCGTCTCTCAGCCCTACGGAGATCATGGACATAAAAATAGATAAGGTCAATAAGAAGATCGAAGTTATCGTCCCGGACGATCAGTTGTCGATCGGTATAGGAAAGCACGGCCAGAACATAAGGCTTGCTTCCAAGCTGATAGGCTGGGAGATGGATATAAGGGGTAAAGAAGAGAAGGCTAAACTTACTGCGGAAGCGTTGGGGGGACCGGCCAAAGAAGAGGCCGTGGTGCCTGAGCCTGCAGCTGAATCATCTGAAGCCGGATCCAAGGAAGAAGAGCCGACAGAAAAGGGCCCGGAAGGTAAACTTACAGATATTGAAGGCGTAGGGCCAAAGGCCGAGAAAATACTTATAGGCGCAGGATACGACACGGTCGAGAAGATCAAAGTATTGACCGTAGAAGATTTAACAAAACTCGACGGTATTGGGCAAAAGACCGCCGAGAAGATCATAAAGTCGGCGAAAGGGTTATAATGATTAAAAAGTCCAAGGAAAAAGAGCCGGAAAAGAAAAAAAAGGCTATAGCTAAAACTGTAAGCGCTAAGCCTAAACCGAAAAAGGTTGCGATAAAGAAGAAGGTCGCAGTCAAAGTCCCGGCCATGAAAGAAAAGGCTGCGCCCAAACAGGAAAAGATCATTGAGAAGCCGAAAGAGAAGATGACCCCGGCCGCAGAAGTTCAAAGTCCCCCCGCCCACGAGACAAAGGGCGGGACAGGAAAACTGAAAGTTGAGATCAAAGAAAAGATAAAAAAAGAAGAAATAAAAATATCCCCTTCGCCTCTCAAGAAAGAAGAAGCTAAAAAACCGATCCCTGAAGTGAGGACGGCAGCAAAGGTCGTCGCGCCTCCTTTGGTACAACCAAGTTTGAAAGAAAAACCCGTCGTCCCGGAACAGCCTGTTGTTAAAGAAGCTGTTGTTGTGGAGCCGCAAAAGGCAGAAGAGCCCAAGATGCGCGTGCTTGAGTTCGAAACCCCAATTTCATTAAAAGAGCTTGCCTCCAAAGTAGGCGTAAAGTCCAACGAAATTATAATGAACCTGATGGGTAAGAACGTATTCGCTACGATAAACCAGAACCTGGGCGATGATATTGTAAGGAATATCTTAAAAGATTTCGGGATAGAATTCAGGAAGCCGGCAAAGGTAGAAGACCAGGCCGTAAGAGAGCACCGGGAATTGGAAGAGAAGCAGGATGAGAAACATATGCTGCCCAGGGCGCCCGTCGTAACATTTATGGGCCATGTCGACCATGGCAAGACGAGCCTTCTCGATTTTATCAGAAAGACGCGGGTTGCCGATAAGGAAAAAGGCGGTATAACCCAGCACATAGGTGCCTATGAGGTTAAATTTAAGAATGGTTCGGTCACGTTCCTAGATACGCCGGGCCACGAAGCATTTACGGCTATGCGCGCGCGTGGCGCGAACGCGACAGATATAGTAGTCCTCGTAGTCGCGGCCGATGACGGTGTGATGCCTCAGACCAAAGAAGCGCTGGATCACGCAAGGGTCGCCGGAGTGCAGATAGTGATCGCTTTGAATAAGTGCGATCTACCGAGCGCTAATATAGAAAAAGTCAAAGGACAGCTCTCCCAGTTAGGACTTATGCCTGAAGACTGGGGCGGTAAGACGATAGTTGTGCCGGTATCGGCAAAAACAGGAGAAGGCGTCGATACGCTCCTGGAGATGCTGCTCCTGGAAGCTGAGCTGCTTGAGTTGAAGGCGAATCCGCACTTAAGAGCGCGCGGTGTGGTCATAGAAGGGAAACTTTCCAGCGGGCAGGGGCCGGTCGCGACAGTATTGGTCAAGAACGGAACTCTTCGTGTCGGTGACATGGTATTGATCGGCGCGCATTACGGCAGGATCAAGGCGATGATGAATGATAAGGGAGAGCGCGTAGAAGAAGCGCCGCCGTCAAAACCTGTCAGCCTGTTGGGTTTGTCGGGCGTTCCGATGGCAGGGGAGGAATTTTTTGTAGTTAAGGACGAAAAGAAGGCAAGGACGCTTTCCGTATTGAAACAGGACGAGGCCCGCACCAGGAGGCTCAAATCTTCCAAGAGGATCACCCTGGAAGATTTTTATACGCAGATGAAAGAAGGTGTGGCAAAAGAACTGGCCATACTTTTGAAGGGCGATGTTCAGGGATCGATAGAAGCGTTGAAAAAGTCGCTAGGCGATCTCAATACGAAAGACGTCAAGATCGATATAATACACGCCGACGTCGGGAATATAAATGAATCGGACGTGATGCTAGCGGTAGTATCGAATGCGGTAGTGATGGGATTCAATGTAAAAGTGGATGAGGGAGCCCAGGAACTTGCCGCGAAAGAAGGCATTGAAATAAAATTATACGGGATCATCTATGAGGCGATTCAGGATGTCGGCGCGGCCATGGAAGGCTTGCTTGAGCCTATCTCCAAAGAGGTTTTTGTCGGCAGGGCCAGTGTGAAACAGGTGTTCAAAGTGACCAAAGCCGGGACGATAGCAGGTTCTATAGTGGCAAGGGGAAAGATCACCCGCTCCGGCATAGCGAAATTGGTGCGCGATAAAATCGTTGTTTACGAAGGCAAGATAGTTTCCTTAAAACGTTTCAAGGACGACGTGCGCGAAGTTAACGAGAACGTCGAATGCGGCATCGGTTTGGACAGGCACGACGATATAAAAGTCGGGGACCTGATCGAAGTTTACCAGATAGAGAAGGTCGCAAGAAGGTTGGAGTCGAGAAAAGATTAATATGAAGAAAAGAATATTAAGCGGGATGAGACCTACCGGCAAACTGCACCTCGGCCATCTCGTCGGGGCGTTGAATAACTGGGTAAGCTTGCAGGACTCCTATCAGTGTTTCTACATGGTCGCGGACTGGCATGCATACATGAGCGAGTACGAAGACCCTAAAAGCCTTAAAGAGAATTCATGTGAAGTTGTCCGTGATTTCGTGGCCTCCGGGATAGACCCGGAAAGATCAGTTATATTTGTCCAGTCCCATGTGCCGGAGCACCTGGAACTGAACATGATATATTCCTGCATGACGCCGCTGCCGTGGGTGGAGCGCGTTCCGACATATAAAGAACAGCTGCGGGAGATAAAAGGGCGGGACCTTACGACCTACGGTTTTCTGGGTTATCCGGTCTTACAAGCTGCAGACATAGCGGTGTATAAGGCTAGTGCCGTCCCGGTTGGCGTTGACCAGGTCCCGCATCTTGAATTGACGCGTGAGATCATCCGCCGTTTTAATTCTCTGTATAAGAAGAATGTATTCCCGGAGCCGGAACCTATCCTTACCAAAAGCCCTAAACTTCTGGGCCTGGATAACAGGAAGATGTCCAAGAGCTATGCGAATTTCATAGCGCTTGCCGATGAGCCTGAAGTTATAAAAAAGAAAGTGACTCAGATGATAACGGATGCCGAGAGGATAAAGCTTAAAGATAAAGGCCATCCGGACATTTGTAACGTCTTCAGCTATTTCTCGACATTCGCAAAGCCGGATGTGAAATCGAATGTCAGGCAGTGGTGCGAAGGCGCCACTACGGGCTGTACCGAATGCAAGAGAAAGCTGTCTGATATATTAATAGAATATCTCGAGCCGATCAGGACGAAGAGGGCTAAGCTTTCCGACCAGGATGTTGCGGATATTATACTGGAGGGCGGGAAACGGGCAAAGGCGGCTGCCGGCGAGACGATGGATGAAGTTAAAAAACTTATCAATCTGGTAAAGTAAATAAATGACATATAAAGTAAAGCTTGACGTATTCGAGGGCCCCCTCGACCTGCTCTTATATCTTATACAAAAAGAAGAAGTAGATATATACGACATCCCGATCGCGAAAGTGACGGACCAGTACCTGGAATACCTTGAGCTCATGCAGCTCCTGGACCTGAATATCGCCGGCGAATTCCTGGTAATGGCAGCGACCCTGATGCACATAAAGTCGAAGATGCTGCTGCCGCCAGACCAGACCGAAGAGGCTGAAGAAGAAGGGGACCCAAGGGCCGAGCTTGTCAGAAGGCTCCTTGAGTATAAGAAGTTCAAAGAAGCCGCCTCCGAGCTGTCTCACATGGAGTCGCACCAAAAACATTTTTTTGCCAGGGTCGGGAGCGGGATAAAACCGGAGGAAATAAAATCCGAAGACGAATTTTTTGAGGCCAGCCTTTTTGACCTCATAACCGCGTTTACAAAAGTTCTTAAAGATATACCCAAGGCGACGTTCTATCAGGTAATAAAAGATGAATTCACCGTCTCTGAGAAGATACACGATGTGCTTCATATGCTGGTGGACAAGCACACACTCTTTTTTACGGATCTTTTTAAGACCGCTAGAACCAAGTTCGAGATAGTAACGATATTCCTGGCGCTTCTGGAATTGATAAAGATAAAAGAGGTTGTCGTCAGGCAGGCGTCGCCGTTCGGCGAGATAGAAATAATAAGAAATACTGAATCAATTAAACCGGAAAACAAAAATGGATAAACAGGAAGCGAAGAGGATCGTAGAGGTTCTATTATTTGTCAGCGATAAGCCAGTTTCGCTGGACGCGTTGAAAGATGTCCTGAAGGATATTGAATCGACCGAGGTCAGGGCATTGATAGAAGAACTGAACCGGGAATATGCATCTACGGGCAGAAGCTTCACGGTAAAAGAGATCGCGGGCGGGTTCCAGATATTGACGGATCCGGCTTACAGTAAATGGATATCGGCTCTATATAAAAGGCCGCCTGACAGATTGACGGGTCCTTCGCTCGAAACGCTGGCCATAATTGCGTATAAACAGCCGATCACGAGGGCCGAGATAGAAGCGATAAGGGGCGTCAGCGTCGACGGCGTAGTCCGCACTCTCGAAGAACGTAATCTGATCAGGACGCGCGGCAGGATGGAAGCCCCGGGACGCCCCATACTTTACGGGACGACCGCGGAATTTCTGCAACACTTCGGGTTGCGCTCGCTGGAGGAATTGCCGAAGCTGAAGGAATTCCAGGAGAGCGATCTGGACTTTGTGAGAGAGAAAGCGAAAGCCGAGATTATTTATCCCGTTAAGAGCGAAGCGTCTAACGGGATAAATAAAGAGACCGGGAAATTGGAGCCGCTTCCGGCGCCCCAGATATCGGGCGTCAGAGAGGTGAGAGCGGCAGATAGTGCCGCGGAGGGAAAACCAGATGAGCCTAAAGAAACTGCGTAAAACGGTAGATTCCGTAGATTCAGAGATATTGAAGCTTCTGAATAAAAGGGCAAAGATAATACTCGACATAGTAAAGGTCAAAGGAAAGACCAGAGAATCTATCTATGTGCCCGACCGGGAAAAAGACGTTTATAAAAAATTGACATCGCAGAATACAGGGCCGCTTGCGAACAGCGCTGTAAAGGCCATATACAGGGAAGTGATGTCGAGCGCGCTTCAGATGGAAAGGCCGCTCAAGATCGCGTACCTCGGCCCTGAATTCACGTTCAGCCATCTTGCCAGCATGAAGAAATTCGGTTCAAGCGTGGATTACATTCCTTGTGTAACCATAACGGACGTATTCAATGAGGTCGATAAATTCAGGGCAGATTACGGGGTCGTTCCCATAGAGAATTCTATCGAAGGGGCGGTTAATCATACCCTTGACATGTTTATAGATTCCGGCCTAAAGATATGTTCGGAAGTATACCTGGAGATATGCCATAATCTTTTGTCGAATGAATCCGATAAAAAGACAATAAAACGGGTCTATTCACATCCCCAGGTTTTAGGGCAGTGCAGGGTATGGCTTGAATCGAATCTGGCCAAGGTGGAGCTTATGGAAGTTTCCAGCACCACCAAGGCCGCACAAATAGCTGCTAAGGAAAAAGGAGCTGCCTGTATCGCGAGCGAACCCGCTGCAGGAAAATATGGGTTAAAGATACTGTATAAGTCGATCGAGGACAGCGTGCACAATGTGACAAGGTTCCTCATTATAGGCAGGACGGAAGCCAAGCCTACAAAAGAGGACAAGACATCTATCATGTTCTCAGTTAAGGATAAATCGGGAGCGCTGCACGATATCCTCGTGCCGTTCAAGAAATATAAGATAAATATGACAAAGATAGAGTCCAGGCCGTCAAAGGTGAGGGCCTGGGAGTATTATTTCTTCGTTGACCTGGAGGGGCATCACTTCGATAAAAAGGTGAAGAACGCGCTTTCAGAATTGAAGAAACATTCTTCGTATATGAAGATACTAGGTTCGTATCCTATGGAGATGGGCAGAGAGTAATAACATGGAAAAATTAGTCAGAAAAAATGTATTGAATGTCAGGCATTACGTTCCCGGTAAGCCGATAGAAGAAGTGCAGAGAGAATTCAAGTTGGATGATGTGGTGAAGCTTGCGTCCAATGAGAATTGTTTCGGCCCTTCGCCCAAGGCTCTTGCCGCTGTAAGAAAAAGCCTGACCGGCGTGAACCGCTATCCGGACGCAAGCAGCTTTTACCTGAAAAAGCGGATGGCTCGTTTTTTGAAGGTCAAAGAGGATGAACTTATATTCGGGAACGGTTCGGACGAGATCATAGGCCTTGCAGTAAGGACGTTCGTGAACGACGGGGATGAGGTCGTGATCGCGAAGCCGACTTTTCTTATCTACGAGATATCGTCCCAGCTGCACAACGCGGCGATAAAACTCGTTCCATTGACGAAAGACTTTAAATATGATCTGCGCGCAATGAAAGCGGCTATTTCCGATAAAACGAAGATAATATTCATTGCCAATCCTGATAACCCGACCGGCACTTATGTCACAAAAAAAGAGCTGGATGAGTTTTTTAAGGATTTGCCGGAAAATGTCATAGTTTTTCTCGATGAAGCGTATTTCGAATTCGCGGATTTCAGTTACAACGATTATCCGAACGGCCTCGATTATCTGAAAAGGCCGGGCGTGATAGTCTCCAGGTCATTTTCGAAGGTCTATGGGCTTGCCGGTTTAAGGATAGGATACGGGATATCCAGCCCGGCCATTATAAGCTATATGGAACGCGTACGGGATCCGTTCAATGTTAACATCCTGGCCCAGGTTGCGGCGTGCGCGGCCATAGACGATAAGGCATTCGTAAAGAAGACGCTTTCCCACGTAGAGAAAGAAAAAAAGAAGTTCTATTCTGTATTCGCTAAAATGAAATTAAGATACGTGGAGAGCGCCACTAATTTTGTGCTGGTAGACGTAGAACGGGATTGTAAAGAGGTGTTCGAAAGATTATTGCGGGAAGGCGTCATTGTCCGCGACATGAAGGCCTGGGGGCTTGATTCTTTCATCCGGGTCACGATAGGAGCGCCTGGAGAGAATAGGAAATTCGTTAAAGCCCTTGGGAAAATTTTGAGCTAAAACAGGAGTTTTGGAAATGATCATTGTATTAAAACCCGAGGCAACGCAAAAACAATTATCGCATTTATTAGCTAAAATAAAGAAGCTAGGCCTGAAGCCGTGGATATCCAAAGGCGTAGAGAGGACAATTGTCGGTGTCATCGGGGAAGAGGACATCATAAGGGTCCAGCCGCTTGAAGCCTTTCCGGGCGTGGAAAAAGTCCTTGCCATATTAAAGCCGTATAAGCTCGCCTCAAGGGATTTCAAGAAATCAGACAGCATAGTGGACGTAGGCGGCGGCGTAAAGGTGGGAGGGAAAACACTGGTTGTGATGGCGGGGCCGTGCTCCGTCGAAAATGAAAAACTCCTGATAGAGATAGCGAGATCCGTTAAAAAGGCCGGCGCGACCGTCTTGAGAGGCGGCGCGTTCAAGCCGAGGACTTCGCCTTATTCATTCCAGGGCCTGGGCCTGAAAGGGCTCAAGATGCTGGCAAAGGCAAGGCAGGAGACTGGTTTGAGGATCATTACTGAGCTTATGGATGTCCGCACCATCGATGAAGTATTGAAATATACCGATATCATCCAGATAGGCGCGAGGAATATGCAGAATTTCGACCTGTTAAAAGAGGTAGGTAAGACAAAGAAGCCGGTGCTCTTGAAGCGCGGTATGTCGAATACCATCAAAGAGTTCCTTATGTCTGCGGAGTATATCCTTTCGGAAGGTAATTTTAATGTGATACTTTGTGAGCGCGGCATAAGGACGTTCGAAGACGCGACTCGTTTTACGCTGGATGTCGCGGCCGTTCCCGTAATCAAAGCCTTAAGCCATCTTCCGATAATAGTGGATCCGTCTCATGCGACCGGGAAATGGGGCCTGGTATGCCCATGCGCAAAAGCAGCAGTTGCTGCCGGCGCTGACGGCCTGGAAATAGAGGTGCATCCCCATCCGGAAGAGGCAATGTCTGACGGCGAGCAATCATTAGTTCCGGAGAACTTTGCCAAAATGATGAAAGAGATAAAAAGAGTCGCCGGATCCGTTGACAGAGAGATATAAATAATGAAACAATTCAATAATATCACGATAATCGGCGTCGGCCTCATAGGCGGTTCGATAGGGCTTGGCATAAAACGAAAACATCTTGCCAATAAAGTCATAGGCGTTTTCAGGCGCAAGTCTACGCTCGATAAGGCGCTTGCCCGCAAAGCAGTTGACGCCGGGTCGATGACGATAAAAGACGGCGTTAAAGACGCGGACCTTATCATCCTGGCTACGCCCGTTCATCTTATACCCGGGATGGCAGAAGAGGCGATGAAGTACGCTAAAAAGGGCGTGATCATAACGGACGCCGGAAGCACAAAAAAATGGATCGTCGATAAGATAGAAAAAATAGTCCCTCATTCAAAATTTTTTGTCGGTTCTCATCCCATGGCAGGATCCGAGCATAAAAGCGTGGAATTTGCCGTATCCGATCTGATGGAAGGATCGCCGTGCATAATTACGAAGACCAGGAATACCGATAAGACGGCAATGGCAAAGCTGGTAAAATTCTGGAAGGCGATGGGCGCACAGGTAAAGGTGATGAGCCCTGAAGAACATGACGTAAGTGTTGCGATGATAAGCCATCTGCCTCATCTTGTGGCGTTCAGCCTTGCAGGAGCCGTGCCAATAAAAGACCTGAGTCTCGCGGCCGAAGGATTTAAAGATACGACGCGGGTCGCTTCAAGCGATCCTGAATTATGGGCCGACATATTTTTGTCGAACAGTTCCCGGTTGATCAAGTCAGGCCGGACATTCGAAAGATATTATAAAAAGCTCATAAAAGCTCTTTCAAAAAAAGATCACGGCGGTGTAGTACGATTATTAAAATCCGCAAAATCGAAACGCGATAAGTTCGTCTATGGGAAAAATTCATAAGCAACTGGTCATAGCGATAGACGGCCCCGCAGGCAGCGGGAAGAGTACGGTTTCCAAGATAATAGCGCAAAAATTGGGCCTTATGTATATCGACACGGGCGCGATGTACAGGGCGCTTACGCTTAAGGCAGTAAGGCAGAACCTGGACCTGCGGGATGAAAAAGCTCTCGCGAAGCTCGCATGCTCCACCAGGGTGGACCTGGAAGAAGAGGGCGGGAGCCTGAAAGTTGTGCTCGACGGAGAAGATGTCGCTTCTCTTATAAGGACGCCGGAACTTACAAATAACGTAAAGTATATCGCGTGCGTTCCTGGTGTCCGAAAAGAGATGGTCAAGTCCCAGCGCTCGATAGGCGAAAGGCTCGGGGCTGTCCTGGAAGGCCGCGATATCGGCACCGTTGTATTCCCAGATGCTGATTATAAATTCTATCTCGATGCAGATGCGGATGAGCGGGCACGCCGAAGACATAAAGAATTAGCGAAAACTGGGATGAATGTCAATTTGAACGAGCTCAAAAAAGATGTTTTATCCAGAGATGAATCCGATATGAAGAGAAGCGTAGGTGCCCTGAAAAAAGCGCCGGACGCCATATTCATCGATACTACAGATCTGACTATAGACGATGTGACCGAAAAGGTATTATCATATATAAAGGTACGGGGTGAAGATAGTATTAGCTGAAAAGACAGGATTTTGTTTCGGCGTAAAACGCGCAGTGGCTATGGCGGAAGAAGCGCTTGGCAAGAAAGAGCCGATCTGTTCTTTGGGTTCCATAATACATAATAAACAGGTCGTTCGGGACCTTTCGCGAAAAGGTCTTAAGGTTGTAAAAAATATTGATGACATCACAGAAGGGACGGTGGTAGTCTCCTCGCACGGCATAAGTCCGAAAGTGGCGAAGGATATAGTAAAAAGAGGAATAAAGATAATCGATACGACGTGCCCGTTCGTCCTGAACGCGCAGAAGATAGCAAAAAGATTAAGTGAGAAAGGCTATGTCGTCGTAATAGTGGGGGACTCGAAACACCCGGAAGTGAAAGCGCTCGTAGACTTTGCCCCGAAAAGGGTATTTGTCGTAAAAGATAAGCATCAGGCAGTCCGGCTGCGGCTCAAAAAAGATGACAGGGTGAGCATAATATCGCAGACGACGCAATCTATGACCAACTTCCTGGATGTCGTGAAGACTATTTCAGGATACGCGCCGAAAGAGATGACGATATTTAACACCATATGCCATGACGCCGAGAACAGGCAGGAGCGGGCAAGGCAGCTTGCCGGAAAAGTAGATTTGATGCTTGTGGTAGGCGGCAGGGACAGCGCGAATACGAAGAGGCTTTTCGAGGTTTGCAAAAAGGTATTGGATAATTCGCATCTTCTCGAGTCGGAAGGCGAATTGAAAGAGAAGTGGTTCGAGTCGGTAAAGACAGCAGGGATAACCAGCGGCGCGTCCACGCCGGAATGGGTTATTAAAAAGGTGGTGAAAAAAATAGGAAGTATCTCCCGAAAGATATCTTAAACCTTAAACAAGGTCTTCAATATGTATCTTTCGGGATCAATTCGACCAACAACTTATGTTCACTATCGTTCCATAAGTTGTGGTCTCATTCAAAAATCCAAAGAAAGGGGTTGTGTAACCAAAATGGTTGAAGAAAAAAGAGAAACAGATATAGAAGAAAAGAAGGAGGTGAGGTCGGACGAATTTTCCAAGCTGTACCTGGAATCGATCGTCGATATCAAAGAAGGCCAGATCGTAAAAGGAAAGATAATAGCGATTAATCCGAAAGACGTCGTGGTTGACATAGGGTACAAGTCAGAAGGCGCCATCGCGATCTCTGAATTTTCCGATCCGGAGGCGATAAAGATAGGGGATGAAGTAGAGGTATATCTGGAGTCTAAAGAAGATGACAACGGCATGGTGGTCCTGTCCAAACAAAAAGCAGAACGCGCAGTGGGATGGGAGATGGTCATCTCGAGATACAACGAGGGGGATATACTCGACGGTAAAGTTTCCAAGAAGGTGAAGGGCGGTTTCATGGTCAATATAGGCGTCGAGGCCTTTCTGCCGGCAAGTTTAGCGTCTGTCAGGGGCTTCGGGAATTTGAATCAGCTGATAGGCCAGACGTTCCCGTTCAAGATAGTGAAGATAAACAAGGCGCGCAAGAACATAGTCGTGTCGCGCAAAGACGCGGTCCAGCAGCAGAAGGATGAGGATAAAAAGAAGATATTCGATAATCTGCAGAAAGGCTCCGTAGTAAACGGCATAGTCAGGAACATCACCGATTTCGGCGCTTTCATAGATCTGGGCGGCGGTATAATCGGGCTTTTGCATATAACCGACATGAGTTGGGGGAGGGTGTCGCATCCCAGCGAAGTGCTGGCAATAGGCGATACCATAGACGTGATGGTCCTTGATTTCGATAAAGAAAGCTCAAGGGTATCGCTGGGCCTGAAGCAGAAGACCCAGAATCCATGGGAGGTTGTCGATACAAAATATGCGGTCGGCAATAAGGTCAAAGGTACCGTAGTGAATCTTGTGCCGTACGGCGCGTTCGTCGAACTCGAAAAAGGAGTAGAGGGTTTACTCCACATATCCGAGCTTTCATGGACAAAGAAATATAATAATCCTAACGAGCTCCTGGCCATTGGCGACAGGATAGAGGTGCAGATCCTGGAAGTTGATAAGAATAATAAAAAAATATCGCTCGGTCTGAAGCAGCTTGAGTCCAATCCATGGCTTGACGTAGAATCAAAGTACCCGGTCAGCATTAAAGTAAAAGGCAAAGTCCGGAACCTGACCGATTACGGCGCTTTTGTCGAGCTCGAAGACGGAATAGACGGCCTGGTCCATGTCTCCGACATATCGTGGACAAAAAGGATCGCTCATCCGAAAGACGTCTTCAAAAAAGGCGAAAAGATAGAAGCGGTGGTCCTGGCCGTTGACGCCTCTAACAGAAGGATATCCCTGGGCATAAAACAGCTTACTCCGGATCCATGGGATGATATAGCGGCAAAGTATATGCAGGATACTGTGATGGCGGGCAAGGTAACGAAGGTGGCTAATTTCGGCTTGTTTGTCGAAATAGACAAAGACCTTGAAGGCCTTGTCCATATTTCCGAAATATCTTTAGCCGAAGGCGAAAAGATAGAAGAGAAGTTCAAGGTCGGTGATGAGGTTAAGGTGAAGGTTTTAAAGGTCGATTCGATACAGCATAAGATAGCGTTGAGCGTTAAGGAAGTATAACAGTACCAAGTTGCAATAGCGCCTCGTCCATGAGGTAAGTGGCGAGGCGCTATTTTTTATTTCTTGATTTTACATGCCACATCTTTCGCGAAGTCAGGCAAGGATACTTTCAATTCATTATTATAAGCCGTTATTCGTTTAGTTGAGGTTATTTTTCCTTTAAAGGTATCCCACCATTCAATATTATAAAGGCCGTTCGGGACGTCCGTTATGACAAAAGAAGCATTGCGGATAGGCGAAGGCTCAATGCCTTTCTTTATATACTTCAGGTTATATCCTTTATTGTATATCCAGAATAACATCTGTCCGTCTACTAATAGCCCCACAACGCGGGCGTTTATAAAATTACTATTCGTATAATTGGTTAGAGTTATATTCTTTATCCGCAGCCAGTCCGCCCCGGCATTATGCAGCTTTATCACATGCTCCCCGGCGGGCACCGTGACCGCCGCATCGGTATCGTATACGCATTGATATATATTGTAATCTTTTCTGTAGAGGCTTCTCTTCCACGGGCCGGTGCCCGGGCCGGCGGGGAATTCCTTATTCAATACTTCTTTATCATCCAGATAGACGATAAGGCGCGCGCCCTGCGACACGGTATCGATACGCATTAAAAATTTACCTTCTGACGGATAGTTGACATGAAAAATAGGGTCGATCCGCATCTCTTCCTGAAGCGCGCCGTGCAAATACGCGTTGACGGCACCGCCGGACAAGTTACCGTTATTTGATACCGTGAACTCTTTGTAAGCCTTTTCGCCCCAGGCATCAGTGACGGGTATCGTTACATCGGAAAATGCGCATGCGCTTTTTTTGCCCGGACACGTTATCGGGCCGGCCTTTAAAGACGAGATATTGCCGGAATCCCATTTTACATTCCGGACAAAATTACTTATAGCCTTGTAATGCGGATACAGGTTTTTTGCCTTTACGTATTCGACCCACCACCAATTAAGGCTTGTGGCGAACGACCCTGTAAGTGCCGATGCCCATAAACTGTTATGGAACACCACGGCCTCGCCGGTCCGGTCGATCTCCGCGTCGTTCCGGGTGGCGCTCATACCAAACTCTCCGATCATGATGTACTTAGCATACAGTTTTGACAGTTCTTTGTTTATTGATATGATATTCCCGATGGCATCATTTGTCATGTTCCCATAGATATGCCTGTCTATTATATCTATTTCGTCCATGCCCCAGAGTTTGGATTCGTCGAGATTATTTCCCCATGGATATCCGAGACTTGTAGTTATGAATTGTCCGTGCGGATTTATCGACCTCAAGTATCCGGCCATCTCTTTTGTCCAATCGTACGGAGCGTCAAGCTCATTCCACAGTTCGAACGCCATGACGTTCGGCGAATGGCTCCACCTGGCGACGATATAGCGGAGGCGGTCTTTGTAATGGCGTTTAGCATCCTCATTAGTGAAGAAATCCCAGGGTTTTTCACAAGGCCCACCGTTCGCTTTATTGTACGGGTTCGTCTTCCAGAATTGCTCGTTCCATTCACCCGATTCTTCCATGAGGGAGCTGTAGGTGTCCAGGACAAGTATGATGTAGATGCCGTATTTTTTTGCCAGTTCAAGGACCTTATCCAGTTTTTCCGAATCCGCCGCATTGTAAGCGCCGAGTTTTTCCGTTTCTATGCGGAATGTCCATGGGGTGTTTAACCATATTCTTGTCATATTGGATCCGCTCTGATTCAGCAATTCGAAAAATTTCTCATATTCCGCAGTGTTATTGTTTATGATCCATCCTATGTTATGGCCGATGCCGAAGAAGGGCTTGCCGGAATCGAATACTGGATAAGTTTGATTTGCGGCGCTCTTTCGTAAAAAACCGTCTGAAGCGCCCGAGGTGACCTTAAAATGCTTTACTTCTGAGTTATAATCGCCGGACGCTCTCTTTGATTTAAATTTATATGCATAAGTTCCGGTTTGAGCGGGAGCGTACCGTACTTTCCAGCTGGACTTTTGAGCGTCGTAAAAAGCCGGAAGGATCTTTGTGCTGCCATCCGGCAGCGTAAATTCCGCATCAAGCAGGCCGATGTCCGGCGCGGCAGCCGATATCTCAGCCTCCAGAGTTTCAAATTGCGGAATAGTTTCCTTGAATTCAGAAACAATATTGGGGTCAGGGCGTTCGGCGTAGGAAGGGCAGCTCGCTATGGAAGTGCCGATCAAAGCCGCGATAGAGACTAATATAATGATCTTGCGCATGATAAAATATGTTACTACACTTTCAGGATTTCTTCCACTTTAATCATAAACGGCCCTTGATCTATTTTCTTTTGTTTTTAATTTGTATGTTGTATAATTTCATATAACCAAAGCGAGGCGGAATATGAAAAGATCTATATGTTTCCTTTTTATTTTTTCATTCTTAGTCGTTTATTCATGTTATGCGGAAGGTTTGCATGAACTGATCGAGATAGGGAAATCGCAGGCCGACATACAGAAAAGCTACGAGCAGGAGACGAGCGCTTATTATAATGTAAAGAACGGTATAAAACTCGGCGACATAAAAAAGGGCCAGACAGGCAAAGAGATAGCGTCAAGATATGGCGAGTCGGTAGTCAACATTCGTGAGTTTGACACAGGAAGAGAAAAATGGATATACAAGCCTGCGAAATCTGACTTTTTTCATGGCGAAAAGATATTTCTTTTTTTCGATAAGAACGGTATTCTTGACGAGATTAGGGTTGTAAATTAAGTTACAAAAAAGTTAGTATTCCTGCCTTGACATGCTCATCTCAATATGATATCATTCTAACAACATAATTTTCTAGGACCCCCTGATTCAATTAACTCGGGGGAGTTTGAGGGTCTGAAGAAAAAACCATTTTGTAATATGGGAGATGGAATGATATATCCATAACTCATGCAAAATAAGGTTTTATTAAGACCAGATAGCCTAGAATAGACGCTTGGCAATCTGGTCTTTTTATTTTGACATTGTTAAAATAATGGAAATATAGAAATTGTACTCTGCAGCGCCAAAAAACCATAGACTATTCTCTCTTCCGATAAGGATAATTTCCTTTATCCTCATAATTACATTTCTTTTCCAAGATATACTTTGGGCCTATCCTGATCTTTCTGATAATAAATTGGCTGTGACAGGATTGCAGAACGAATGGACGATGGCACGAATGAAAGTTGCCGCCATAATAGAGCTTATAGAAAAAAGGAGCGCTTTAAGGGATAGGCTTGACAAGGTTGAGCTGAAGGATATCGCAGGTTGGGAAGATGTCACTGAAAAAGAATTGGAAGGCGTTAAGTTCAAGAAGATCGAATATGGCGGCTTTTTACGAGAAGTCAGGTTAGAATTGGGAAGAGAAGGTCTTTTAATACGGTATTTTGATTCAAATTATTTATATGCTGATGTAATTCCATCCGGTTATCAGGATATAACAGGCCAGATAGCCGCCTCTTCCGTCATCCATCCCCAAAATCGCATACAAAGGCAGGTCTTGAAGACAGTAAAATTACTGTCGTCACCCGAAACTTCGCCTTCAAGCGCTCGTCTGAGCGGCGCATCCGATAAACGATATGAAAAATTTGTAAAAATCCATGAAGGCATACATAGATTAGCAGATCGTCTTACAGGAACCGGGAACGGCGAAACTCGTATTATAAAGGATGAAGAGAGCCGCATTATAGGCGGTGAGTATAAGCCGCCTGAAGGTGAATATTTTAAACATCCCGGATGGGTTAACATATCAGCGCCGGCAGCGATACTCTACGCCATTTTGCTTATCTACACAAGCTCTTTTGCCATAACAGCCTTTTTGCTTACGTTTTTAGGATTGCAGCATTCAGACCTTGCCGTTGCGCTATCTTACATGACCACTTTCGCCCTGGTTACGAGAGCTGTCAGCCCGTTCATCCTTTTTACTATTAACGACTTGAATCCAAAAAATCCAGAATCCGATCTCAGGGAATGGCTGAATGCTATGCAGGCATGGTGGCAGAGGGATGCTGCATCGATAAACAAGGCAGCGACAGGAGAAGTGGAAGATGGTAAAACGACCGAATCCGGCGAACCGGTATTGGCAAAAGATGAGGCGCCGGTTAAAGAACATGCAGATGAAGTAATAAAGACCGATAACGTGATCCATCCGCCTGCATGGACAAAAAATTTGAGAATATATTATCTCTTCTTGAGGAATGCTGCCAGCCCAGGGAAGAACCGTAATTCCTTTGGTAATTTCACCGATCTGAAATCAGTTATTCGTCATGCAAAAGGCCTGGGATACAATGCGATATTCATCCTGCCGCCGAGTGATCCGGCAACAGAGCCCAGCATCGGCGCGGACAGCCCGTATAGTCTGTTAAGTCCTTATCCGTTAGATCCGCGCGCCATAGACTGGGAAGCTACTGGTTTGACCGGCGAGACCCTTCTTGATAAATGGTTCTCGTTTACAAAGAGTGTTGATTCTCTGCCAGATGGTTATTATAAATTAGTACTTCACGATATTAGATTTTCCAGATCCGCGCATGTAAAAGCATTGAGAATAGCCAGAGAGAAGATCCGGGGCTATCCTCTCAGTAATTTATTTTCCGATGCCGTCGGCGTAAGTGATGAAGAAATTAAATCGACTAATGAATATGCCCTGACATATAGCATAATTCTCATGGAGCAATTCTATGCCATAAAACAGCTGATCGACGCTATAAATTATGCGCATAGCCTCGGAGTGAAGATCGGGGTCGACAAGCCGTTCTTTGAAACGATGGACGGGGTAGAGGCGAAATTCAATCCTCAAATTTTCATTCATGACAAGGACGGCAGGATGGAACCGGCCGGATATAATATTGACGATCCGAATCCTGGTAATAGGCAGCTCTGGGGCTCTAAAGAAACACAGAGAGGACTTGCTAGATACAACTGGGAAGAATTAAAAAAACAGGATTACGAGCCTTTGGTAGGCCCCATCAGATATTTTATTGAAGAGCTTGGTTTTGATTTTGTAAGAGGTGATGCATTCCACTATGGGTACGGCCAGGAAGGGTTTTATGAGAAGGTCGCCGAACTATGCCGGAAGAACAACGCATTGTTCATACCCGAGACCCTGGGCTGCTGGAATGAGAAATTGGTAAATGGGAAATGCCAAAGCCTTGGCATGATGCCGATAAACAATCTTATATACAGGGGCTGGGGCGGGTGCAGTACTCTTGCCGACAAGTGGAAGTGGGTAGCAAATTACTTTACCGATAGGTCCAAACTGCCGGAGATATGGATGCCTACACACCACGACTCGCTGAGAATAATGTATGAATACGACGGCCTTTTCGGGCATGAGACGCATCTGTTAACGCGCGCCAAAGTTATGCATTTTATATACGGGCTTGCCTTGCCGAATTATTCAGTCCTTTACGGCGATGAATTCCTTGCCGAAGACATGATCCAAAGTCCGGGCCACGCCTCAGATTGGCGGAATCCTTCGCCTTATCATCATAGAACGGCCAATCTTGTTTTAAGCGCCTTGCACAAATTATATCCGGATTTTTTCCCTGAGCCCGAACATGATTTGAGCGATTTCCTGTCACGGATAAATCATGTAAGAGATATTTGCCCGTATGTTGGAGAATGCGGAAATACATATTTTATATCAAGCACTGACCGGGAAATAATATTTATACGATATTCTCTGGACAGCGATAAAGTGCTTATATGCATGATCAATCCGACGCAAAGTACTATCGAAGGAAAGGCAGATTTGAAATTACATCAGTTAGGCGTAGACCTGAATAAAGGATTGACAGTGACAGATATCTTCACTGACGAAGGGCTGGTATTTAATAAAGAGAACGGGAGCTTGTTCCCTGACGGCAGCGTCTATTACAAACTTCCGCCGGCTGGGTGCCATGTATTCGAAGTGAAAATAAATAAAGAAAGAGCGATCGTTGCAAGGCACCGAGATGCTTTGCGCAGATTCTTTTTTAACGATAATGGCCTTCCTGGAATACACGCGGGGTATCCTCATTTTGGAGATCAGGAATGGGGCAGAGATACGAACATCACCATGCCAGGCGTAATAGCCGACAATAATCTGCGCGAAGAGGCAAGGGATATTTTGATAAAGTGGGCAGCCCTCGAAGAAAACGGGAGCATGCCGAATGTCTCGGGTTGGGGTGGTGCCGGCCGAAACTATAATACTTCAGATGCGCCTTTATGGTTTATCAACGCTGTGCATGCATATATCAAAAAAGCTAACGGAGACGGGGATATATTAGGCGAAAGAGTGAATGACCAGGGCAAAACTGTGCGGGACGCCATGAGGAACATAATGAATAAATATGCCCGCACCAAAGATCAGGTGACGGGATGGGATGAGGCACAGGGGGTGCATTCCGATGCCAATACCGGATTGATATGGGTGCCGAAACAGTCAACATGGATGGATACAAAATTTACCGAAAGGCAAGGATACGCAGTTGAGATACAGGCGCTTTGGTATAATGCAAACAGGGTGATGTGCGAGATCGATCCGGATAAGGCTGACGAATACGAGGGCCGGGCCCGTAAAGTAAAAGATAACTTCTTAAAATTTTTCTGGAATCCACATGAGAACGCAGTATATGACATCCTGGGCACAGAGGGAGCCCAGTCACCATGGGATGTCAAGCCCGATCCTGCCGTAACTTGTAATCAGATATTTGCGGCTTATTTCGGGTTGGTGGATAGCGGAAGTCTTGAAATGAAAGCCATCTTAGAATCTACCAAAAGCCGTCTGCTCTTGCCGGGTTCATTAAGGAGCCAGGCCGCGCCTACAAAGATATACGAAGATCTGCAGCGTCGTCACGACGGAGTAATGGAATGGAAAACGGCCAGGGTCCCGGGAGAAAACGAGAAAGCGCACTGGCCGTTTTGTGAACATTACGATCATTACGAAGGAGATGTAAGCTATCACAGAGGCGTAGCCTGGGGTTGGCCAAATCCGTTTTATTGGGTAACTGCCGTAAGAGAAGGTGCTGAAACAAAGGAATGCGCCCTCACTGCCTTGCAGAACGATTCTCTGCATCTTATGCAGGATCACAGGACCGGCGGCAGTTTCCTGTATGGAGGGAGCCTCCCGGAACTTACAAATCCATATGTAAATGTATTGAAAGGCTCTGAAGGCAAGGATTATCTTTACGCCTATCCGGTCGAGGCGATGTGCGGAGAGCAGGCATGGAGCGTAGGCTGCAGCATGTGGGCCTTGAGAGAGATCGGCGGAGACGAAGGGTTTGAAAGAAGCGTTTTTCCGCTTAGTGTGGAAAAAAAGAAGTGGCACCTGCTGAGAAGCCTGGCCAGGCCGAACGCCCCGCCGCATGAATTCACTGGAAATGACCCCACAAATTTTATTACTCGCATAAACCAGATAAGAGATGATCATCCTTATCTTGCCGACACCGGAAATATACAATTTATCTCAAATACAGATAAGGAGATTATATTTATAAGATACTCGCCTGATGGAAGTAAGGCGCTCGTATGCATATTTAATCCGACATATGAAACAAGAAAAGGAAAAGCGGATTTAAAATTGCATCAGCTGGGGGTAAACGTGTCTGAGGCGCCCGGCATCGCGTTTTACGACCTTTTTAATGAGAGAAATCTCGTTATTGAAAAAAGAGCAGGAACACTATTGCCGGATGGCAGCGTTCCTTATCAGCTTCCTCCGGGTGGCTGCCATATATTCGAGGTTCCTATTGATAAAGAAAGAGCCGTAATCTCAAGGTTGAGAGATTCCGTCGAATATGCCCACCAAGGGGCAGAGCGGGATGCAATGATCACTCTTCTGGCAGCCGCAAACAACAGGTATCATCATACAATTATGCGTGATTTGTTAAAAGAATGGTCCGGACAGTTATCCTCTACAATGACCGGTGCAGACGGCCCACTATGGCTGGTCGATTTGGTCGGCCAATACATAGATAAGACCGGCGATAGATCCATTCTAGATGAAAAAACAACAGGAGGTCCTACGGTAAGCCACTGTTTGAGGAGCATCATTTCTGTATATCATCGTACTGAACGTGACGGCTGGATCCACACGGATCCGGATATAGGTTTTATCTGGGTACCCAAGGCAATGACGTGGGCGAAGGGTGAACGTCAAGGCTATCCATGTGAGATACAAGCATTGATGTATAACGCCGACCTGGTAATGTGTAAGCTCGATCCCGAGAATGCAGCCGCGTATGGCGCGCATGCAGACAAGATCGAACGTTATTTCCCTGAATATTTCTGGAATCCGCACGAACAGACCGTGTATGACATCTTGGGGACAGACGGCGTAAAACCGCCATGGCAGGCCGCGCCGGACCCCGCTGTAAGACCCAGCCAGATATTGGTAGCATATTTTGGATTGCTTAAAGGCGACTATGCAAGAGATATAGTGAAATCTACTCACGATAGACTGCTTGTGCCCGGCGCCCTGAGAAGTCTTGCGAAACCGACAAAAATATACGAAGAATTAGAATGGCCGGAAAACCAATTGCCAAGATGGCGGGTAAGAAGTCCGCAGGAAGGCGAGAACCCATCATGGCCGTTAAATACCGTCTATTATGATCGATATGAAGTAGACAATAGCATATATAACGGCATAGGTCATTGTTGGCTGAATCCGTTTTACTGGGTGACTCTTGCCAGACAGGAACCTTATAAAAGAGAAGAAATAAAAACAGCCATGCTAAATGATTCGATGCATCTATTGCAGGACCCGACAATAGGCGGCAGTTTTCTTTTCGGCGGGCACCTGTCGGAATTAACTCTTCCAAATGTCGAAGAATTGCAGGACGCTCAAGGGAATAAATATCTTTATGCGCGTCCGATAAAAGATGTGTACGCCGGTAGGTCATGGAGTGCTGCAACGACGTTGTGGGGATTAAATACAATTATTTCATCCGATCCGGCTCATTTTAGAAGCTCCGGACCGATGCCGGATAAAACACCTCCGAAAGAATCCGGCAACAGCGCTCCGATCATAATTTCTACGATACTGCTGTTTTTCGGTCTTAGCTCTTTCAGCGACATATGGCCATTCTTGCACAAATTCATACCCCTATTTTTTGCCGTAGGAGAGAAACCCAGCTTTGCCGCCAGAAAAGCTGCGGTAAGGAAAGCAACTGCGGAGTCTTCAAACGGCAAGCCTAAGTCCCGGCGTGAAATGATAGATGAATATAAAAAATACCTGGAACGCCGTCAATTGGTCATCCTGAAAGGCATGGAAGATAGTTTCGTCAATGTTTTGAAAAAGATAAAAATAAAAAAAATAACCGCTTCGCTGATCGGTAAATCCATGGGACCTGTATTGGGCCATTATTTTAACATAGAGGTCGAAGGGTTAAAAAAAATACAGAAACAACTTGCCTTGTTAAAAAATCGGCCGGATGGTTATAGCCGTCTGTGCAGCGTTTCGACTTCAGGTATTTCCGTTTCGGATATTTCTGTAAGCGCTTTGCTGACAGCTACTTTCTTAGATGCGGTGAATGAATGTAAGCTGCCGGTTGAGACGAGAACGGAATCTATCCCTTGTTCGATCAATGGGCAGAATACTATTAATCATACGTATGCCGTTATTAGCTACGCCGGGCAGAAAATAGCCGTTGATATTACTCTCGGGATAGACGAGCGATTAAAAGAGTCTGGAATATTCGATCAGAAACATCTGAAAGCGATCCATTTTGCCATGCGCCATGGACAGGCTAAAAATATGCATGAGGTGCCTATTGTGAAATTCAACCAAAAAAAAGCTGAACTTATCAGTAGCATTATAGGGGAACATAAAAGTGATATTGATAATACAGTAAAAAGGATGTATGACGAACTGGATAATATGTACGACGAAATCTATATTGAGAAGATAAAGCCGAGTTTATCGTATATTGTATCCCATCTTGACGCCATCGAAGCCTTTGGGAAAAAATATGGTGAAGACAAAAGCAGGGACTTTTATCACAGGACGGCCGCTTTTATCGTGCTTAAAAGGCTGGTAGATCTTTGCGACGAGATCGCCGAAAACATGACCAGGCAGGGAAACGGTAATGCGCGGCAATGCATAGAGATACTGAACCGCAATTGCCTGGACGCTAGTCCCCCTAAAAAATATATGGAATATGCCAGGGAAATTATAGAGCTAGAGGGTCGGCCATTGATGGGCAATCTCAAACTTTATAAAGAACTTGCGATTATTGAGAATAGGTTCAGGTTAGAAAGAACCGAATTCGCGGGTGCGCTTGGGGTTAAATTAAATTATCTCACTTATCTTATGAGAGGCTACAGCCCTAACGATGTTCCCGAATATATGATGAAAAGAGCGCGTGAAATGAACTTAAGCCAATCACCGGTCATGTTCAAAGCTATACGGCTTGCACTGGGGCTGGAGCAGGAGAATCTTGGTAGAGCTCTCGCGATCTCCGCGCGGGAAGTTGACTCAATTGAGAGAGGGTATATGTATGCGCCCGACAACGTTATGTTCAACGCGCAGCTTTACTGCGGGGAAAAAGCAAAAGATACCTTTCTTGAATTGTGCCGAAAAGCCAGACTGATCCCGGAAGACGCAGCTGAAAAGCTGGGTTTGTCTAACTCTGCGGTAATGAGGATGGAGAATGGAAAGGCAAGGATACCCGTTCTTATTTTACTTCAGCTGCGACTACTTGCCGCGCAAGCAGGGGGTAATGGTCAACTTGTGAAAGACCGAAATCTGACGGATATCGAAACCGTCTTATTAAAGATGACGGAATTTTTTAATAATGCGAATGCGATGGCTAGTGAATTAAAAACGCAAGGGTCAAAAAGAAAACATGTTTGGCCGGATAGAAAAGAGATCAAAAAAACCCTTGCAGGAGCGGTTGATGTGCCTTCAGGCAGTATATCCCAGATACATGCCATCCGTGGCCGGATATTGAATTTGAGCGGCATTGAAATAATAGATAATAAAGGTGAACATTTTAAGTTGGATGCACATCCACGCGCAGATTCAAAATACCCTATCATGATTGAGATCAGAAGGAATGCGGATAATGTCAGTATTGGCAGCGTAGAGCTCAATGTCAGGGAAAGCGCAGAAAATGTAAGTGATGTCCTGGACCTGGGGCTGGCTAATATAAATGAGGATGTCGGGGGCATAAATTATCAGGAACGGGGGATCTTTCCGCGGGTCCTTTCTTTACTGACCGATGCCATGTCTGCAGATCCGGAACTGCATATAGCAATGGCTGAGGAAACAGAAACACTTAAGGCCCTTGCTGCCGGAAAGGACTGGGAAGATACAAGGCTTGGCAGGATATTCTCCGGCTGCGGCTGGAGGTCGGACTTAATATCTGTATTCGACGTAGATAAGTCATCCACAACGATTTTATTGGACAGGAAAAATAAATGGGACGGCATGTATCGGCCCGATCCCGGACGTTTCAGGGCAATTGTGCATAGGTCGTTCAAGCGATCTACTGACGGAAACAGCCATGGTATAAGGGTTTACGTAGTTATGTCCAAAATGAAAACAAAATCCGGGCGTCCCCCTAAAATCGGCAATACCGACGTAACGCCGCTGACTGAAGGCGATTATATGAAACACGAATTCAATCCGCAAGAGGCATCAACCAGGGATGAATCCGGGGACCGGGTAATTGATATAACAAAAATAGATCGCCTGAAACCATATCTTGAACGGTGGTGCACTAGTAAAACCATAAAGTTTGATGCAATAACTAATACAATTTATGAAGACCCGGCGGGCCATCTGTTTTTTGAATATGGGATACGCAAAGATGATGTTGAAAATGAGGTAAAAGCGTATGGTATGGCTAAAAGCGCTGGATTTGACAATATGGCAGAAATAAGGAAACTGCCTAACGGAAAAATTTTAACCAGGATAGTAGATACATATAGCGATGAAGAATTGAGAGAGCGGCATGCATCTCTCGAGGACCTGCTATTATTGACCCTCTTTTTATATGATACGGAAAAAGCAGCGCTATTTGATGATGATGGATCATCGTTGTACCATGCTTGGCACACTCTTAGGCGGACGATCTTAGGGAGGGAGACGCAGGAAGAACGCTATCTTGCTTATGATCTAGGTAGAAGCGGATATGCGTTAGACAGGCCTTTTATTACCGAGTCGGATAATGAGGAAGGCCTTTTCTTGCAAAAGATAATCAAGAGGTTTAATGTTGAGCTTTGGCAGAGATCGGGCGCGATTAAATGGGACTATATGATAGATCGTATTCACGAGTTGATGGATCACGATCAGCGGCAGAATAATGGAGAGTGGTATGCCCATCTCGCCAGGCTGCAACAACAAGTGAATAAAATTCAGGCAAGCGTGACAGACAAATCTCCCGGCATCGGAATTTCGGCGTCAGGGATATCACGACATCACCTGGAAGGCGGTATGAATGATTGTATCGTGCAGGTGCTCGTTGATCACATTGATGAGTTAGAATCGCGCGCGCGACAGATGCCTGGTTTCACGCACGGCGATGAAATTAGATTCAAAGAATTTAGAAGGTGGGCCGAGCATGATAGAAAACCCGGCGATGACGTGCCGTTCAAAAGATTGCTGCCCATAGATAAGATCGCTACAAAAAAAATCCCGATCGAAATCGGCAACCGCCACGGGCATTTGCGTATAGTACCTTTGCCGGTGGATAAGCTTGGCGTAGTGGACAAAGAGCCTTTTACGGCGCACGTAGGACTTACAGCAGGAATGGCGGATATCGAAGGCATCGTTTGGGTTGCTGCCGGCACAAAAGATTCGCCGCGTGATAGCATTGATGTTGAACTTGACGCGAGGCATGAGATAGAAGAATACTGCCTTACAGTGAAATTTGCTATGGAAAACGGATTAACGATGGGGCAGCTGGTAGTTTTACGGGATAAAGGCGACGCTCTGATGCAGCAGGTGTTTAATGAATTTCACGTCATTGCATGCGAGAACGTATTAAAAGCCTGTGAAAGAGAACGTGAAAAAGGATATATCATTCCGTTCGATAGTAAAGAGCGGGAATCAAAACCATATACCGATGAGGCCGAGAGGCGTAACGTAAAGGTGAATAAATCCCACCAACGGCTCTTGAAAGCCCAATTTGAAATACAGAGCGCAACATATAGGCCGGAGATAGAACGAACGGGCGTTGGCCAGAAATCAGGTGGTCAGCCAGAAGCTGTCATCCCGCCCGCGCCGGCGCCGGGGGCAGATCGGAGATCGCCGCCAGAACCGTTCCCAGATGCACAAGAAACACCAAAACGACGATCGATGGGCGTTAATGAACAAGGCCACATAGATATTTTTGCAGATGAAATAAATTTACCAGAGTTACCATTTGAATCTACAAGATATTTCGATATGCAGTTGACGCTTGGGGAAGTTGCTGAATCTGTAGAACCGCGAGTTTCCTCGCATGCCGAGTCTGTCATTACAGGTGAAAGCGGCGTTATGGGTCCGAAAGAAGGCCAGGAACCTTTAACGTCCAAAGTTATAGAGACCGCCATATGCACGGCTCTCATTGTTTATGATACGGAGACGAAAGAAACGTATTACGGACATTCTGATTTCATTAATATGGGTAACCTGGAAGAAGTATATGCAAAAGCGGAAGAGCATTTTCACGGTCGAGGCGCACATATTGTAACGTATGTCGGTGGAGGTTACTCAGATCGTGAAACGGAAGATATTGAAGGAATGAAGAATGAAGAAGTCCATAAAACATCGTTGGGAAGGGATGAGAGAAGAGAAGCTATAGTTGCGCGAGCTCATCAGTTAGGCTTCAGGACTGTAATAGCCTTACCCCGTTTTACCAATGTCAGCGTAGATACGCTTTTTAACCCCAATACAGGACGATTGACTATAACGGAAAGAAAATCACCATATAATGCCCGTGCAGTCACTGCTCATAAATATGAAAAGGTTGAAGAGTACAAACAGAGAATACGAAGAAATGCCTCTGAGACGGTGCAGGGAAAATCCTACACGGATAGTATAGCCTCAAAATCATCGGACATTATATTTTTGGCGGACAATAAATATTCTAATCGAGATAGATATCGCCATCTGATAGAAAGATTGCTGAGAACGGATCATAATTTTATTAATGAGACATTAGGGATGTCCCGTAGTAAATTGGATCCTAGTCCATTTTTACATTTTGCAAAAGCGGAAGTTTCTTTGCTTGCCGGGCATACTGACTCAAGGATTTACAAAGTTGTCCTATTGTCGGGTAAAGGCGAACGGGTGGAGTTTGCGGTTGCTTTTGGCCAACGAAGCTTGGCAGAGGAGGAGACTGAAAGTAGAACCGGAGAAAAGTACGGTAAAGCCACATACTCCATGAAACGAGAATTTGATAATTTGAAACGAATGCATGAGGTATTGCCGGATAATATCATAGAGCCTTTTGCGTATACCGAGATCGGCGGCGATGCAATACCGCCATATCCCGTTTTCAGCATGAGATTTGCGGATGGATATTCCGGCGTCTACCCTATCCAATCACATGGCCAATATCGGCTGACTAGCCAAATTGGCGCGGATCCGATGTGGCAGATGACCGGCGAAGATTTCCGAAAATTTTTGAAACATTTATTCAAGATTCATATAAAATTATACGAAAGACTTGGCGAAAGTTTTTACTTTTCAGCACCAGCCGGGGATCTGATGTACATCTCGCAGAAGGCCAGCCAGGCAAAAGGTGAACCTTATTATTTAACCCGGCAAGTAGCTCTTAAAACGGTATCATATGATGACAGCCAACCTCTCTTGTTAACAAGTGGCAGTTACAGTGAAAAATGCAGCCGAGGGTTTTTGACATGGACATTTTTCAGAGAAGGGCAAGTAGTTGATGCCGACACGCCCCTGCAAACAGGATCTTTCCTTGATTATCATCTTGCATTTCCTTATCAGGAAGTGGCACAAGCTATTGCGGACGCTTTCCTTGAAATATGCCCCAGTAAGGAAGAAGCAAGACTTAAAACAATCGAATGGCTAAATGAATACATAAACGAATACGGTAAACGCGAACCGCAGGAGGTAGTATCCTACGTTCGCGATTTTGCTGCTTCGTTGGCAGCTTCAGAACCGGTTGCGGAAACAGCTTCAGAAGTGCCGCTAGCAGCGCCGGCGCGAACTAGCAAGCTCGTCGATTCAAGAAGACTTCGGGGACAAGAAAGACCACTGCCGGATGATGTTGCGAAGGAAGCGCGGCGCCTTGGACAGCCTGATCCGATGGCAGGCCGCGAAAAAGTTAAAAATGATTCCAGCAAACACAATTTTCCACCTGGGGCGAGGGGTTATTGGGAGAAGAAAGACGGGACAAACCAGCCTGAAGAGCTAAAGCAGCCAGTTTCATCTGCGCCGATGAGTAGAGAGCAACGGATAGACGAAAGACGCCAAAGAGTAGAAAAGGAAGTTAAGCTTCAGGAGTCCCGAAATCTTTCTTTCACGGTTCGTTCTCTTACGAATTCCCTTAAAAAGCAATACCCTGATCTCTCCGATCTTACTCAGAGAATGGTTCGCAACGATCTCACGGTCTTAAAACTGTTGGGTTCTCCGTGGCTGCTTATGGATGATAAGCCGACGGCCGTTGAACTGGATGCGCGCCGTGAACGGGTACTAGCCATGTCTAAAAAACCGCCTATTAGAGGCGAAAAAACTTGGACGATCCCGCTGCTTGTCGAGGCGCTTGGTATGGAGAATTACGACACTATGGATAATTATAATACAGTGTACGATGACCTTGCCGCTATGAAGTTACTTGATTCACCGAACTTACACATAACTGTAGCGCATTCTGAATCCGCGCCGGCGCAGTCCGAGAATACGCCTGCGGCTGTTCCTGAAGTTCTTCAGGATATTCAGGCTGCACTGCGCCAAGTCGGTGTCCATGGCTTGGAAATACTTCTATTTGGTTCGTATGCCGATAGTAAAGAAAATCCACAAGATCTCGATCTTATTCTCATGATTGCGCCGGATATTTCTTCGGAGAAGGGGATAGAGATTATTCAGCAAATTGATTTAATTGAAAAACAAGTTACATATCTCCTAGGGGATAAGGGTTATAAAGAAATACAATTTCATGATTTGAATCCGACGACCAGAGAAAATTATTTCAACCTCTGGAAAACAGGAGAATTTTTTACAAGAAACAAACTCCTTTGGTTCGTGGGCGCGGATTACGTACAGGGTTATCAATGGCCTGGTGATAGAATTGTAAGTCTAGGAACGGTTCCAGAAGTAGTTTTAAAAGCGTCCCCTCAAGGGTCAGGTCAGGGATTGGGCCCAGAACCGTCCCCGGAGGACATGAAAGCGCCGCCGGCCGCACTAATGTTAAGAACGCCCGACAATAAACATAAGTTTGAAAAACTATCAGATCGTCATACGGCATGGCTGCTTTTCCATGCGCAAAAAATGGTAAATAATTTAAATAAAGGCATGGCGGAATTAGAAAGAGAGGCTCGGGAGCAAAAGGATCATAGTGTTGATATTGGACTGACCAGGGTCGGCAGAGTCCTGGGAACGGGGAAGGTGTTATTGTTTGACATTTTTTATGCCAGGTCTGCGGAAATAATATATGGCAGGCTTAAGGCATTGGGCGAAATAGCCGGTATCGAAAATGGTGAAATACTCGCTAAACCAATTAGCCCCGAAGCAGTAGCGATCATCAGGAAAGCGGCCGTAGAGATGAAGAAATACGATGAGGCATTTTTATTTTATCATAACTGGGATGAGCATTTTGAGCGTGAAATTAGACGAAGATTTGAAAAAGCGGCCGGAAGGCTGAAATATGATCCGAATGGCGAAGGCGAAGCGGATAAACGTTACAGAGTCTGGGGGGCGCTGCACTTAATCGAAAGTCACAAATTCATAAGCCCGATTACGTGGGGCGGGGATAGCCGTATGCCGCTTACTGATAAATCCGCTATCGAATTGGCGAAAGACTTGCCGAAGTATATACACTGTTTAGAACGATATTATCATGCCGTCTTAAAACTACCTCTTGATATGTTAGATTATCTCTCTGAGATGCGCAAAGACGCAATGGATAAAAAGATGGGTTGGAACTTTGATGAGAATGACCCATCGTATGCGCAGTATTTGGAAGGCGAAGCCGACATCGAATATATTAAATGCGTTGTCGATGGTGATCCCGAAGCGGTACGGCAAGCACAATCCGCTATTCATCCAAATACTCAGAAAGAAACGGTCGCGAAAGGCATTACACCTCCACCCGCAGATATGGGCGGTAACTTTATGCCCATGATAGATAGCCGTATGTTTGATCAAGCCGCGGAAACGGTAAGAGCAGCGTGGGAGTTTAAAAACGAATATCCGCAAAGTCCGGCCCATCAGACCGGCTGGCAAGTCCTGATGGACGATATTCAGAAATTATCGTCTGACCAGCAGCAAGGGCTATTTAAATCTCTCAAAACTAATCCAGAGGTACATGCCGCCGTTCAAAGCGCCGCACCCCAAACCATCCCATCCGCGCCGGCCCGCCTTCCTGTATCGGGTGAAACAGAGAAGATAGCGTCCGTCGGGCAAGCACAGGAAAGGGGCCCGACATCGCCGGATGAAGATACGCTTAGCGATATTGATCCGTATGCCGTACAAAGCGATCTTCCTCCACGTGAACGTTTTATGATCGGAAGGCCGCTGCCCATACATGAATATAAGAGAACTTTCAGGGCGATCAAAGAAGAGTTAGGGGTTACGACGGAAGGATACAGGGATCTTCTTATGGCCAGAAGAACCGATCCGTTATCGGTCAACACCGTTGAAAACTGGTTAAATCCGTCTTCGCCAATTCTTATTCCAAAAACAATAATTGAGCGGGCATTGAAACTTCAGAAAAATCACCTTGCGGCAAAACAAAAGAGCGAGAATGCGTCTAAGGAGCAAGCGAGTTCAGAAGTCGTGAATGTTGTCGATAGCCACGATTCTTCCGTGATGGATAAGATACTTGAAATAGTGGAGAGTCTTGAAAAACCCGTGCGGCTCAAAGAACTGCGAGCCGAATTATTATCGCGTTATAGGATAGCAATAAGTTATAAGATGCTGATGAAGATGCTAAAAGATAGGCCGGATATAGCAGAACGCGCCGAGTTTAAATTTCCGACTGCGGGCAAGGGGCAGAAATTATCCGGCCAGATAGATGCGTCCATCGACAGGCCGATAATCGTAGAGCTTGGACCCGTTCTGACCGGGGATAATCCTTCGGCTGCGCAGCTGCCGTCCCGAGAGGCCTCTTTCGAAAATAAATTCAATGAATTTATGGGTAGCATTAAAGGTCTGCGAGATACCGTGGATAGTGATTTACCGCAAGTAAAAGATATTGCTGAAACCGATACCAAGAAAGCCCTTATTCTGTTTTCAGACTGCATTTTGAGACAGGGCCCGATCTTAGACCTTGAGGATACGATAAAGAAGGCGGCCATATTGAATGGCGGAACGATAATAATATATGGAAGCAAGGCAGGCGAGGCAGCTATATTGGAGAAGATCATTAAACGCGCTAATAATTCGATAGACGTGATGTGGATATCGACATCAGAGGTTGCGACAAGGTTCAATCGGGCAGACGCCAATGAGATAGATGAGTTGCGAGGGCTCATAGATTGCGCTAAATCCAAGCCTGAATTGAGTGGCAAAACTTTAATAGGTGTGGTAAAAGGCCCTGCCACAGCTTTTTATGAGGCGGCATTGAGAGGATTTTTAAGCGAGCGTAAAGTGGCAGTCGTCTCATTCAGATCCGATTATGGCATGTATTCGACTTATGCCGCGCTTGCCGCTATACTTGAAGCCCAAAAGAGAGACAACGGGAAACATATTTATTGGACGATCGAGCTTGCTCCGATAACGACATGGAGCATAGATAAATTAGATAAGGATTATTTCAGAAAACTGGAAGAGTTGGAGACGAAAGCGTAACACGATTTAAAACCCGGATCGAGCAAGGCATAGGGCGTCTTCCCCGAGTTGGCGTCTTATGCCCTCGGTTCGGGTTTTTTTGGATGAGGCCACAATTTATGGAGCGATAGCGACATAAATTGTTACTGAGTTATGACCGCAGGGCCGAATTTATCCCGCAAGATACATGTTAAAGGACTCGATTTAAGGTTCAAGCTATCTTGCGGGAATACCCAGCTTTGCCTCACGGAGCTTGGTATAGACAGGGCCGGTAGGGGTGAGTTTGCTTTGAAATAATATGACTGATGATATTAGCTGATGGCTGATAGCCGAAGGCTGAAAGCTAAGTGATTGAATTTTCTCTTTCAATGCTTCTTTATTTTTCGGCGAGCGGACGCGGCCGATGGTAAGATGCGCAGCAAATGGCCGAGTCTCTTCCTGAAAACCGAGTTTTACCAATGCCACATCGACTTTTTTGGCCAGCTCGGTAGATTCTTTTGCGCCTTTATCGAGGCCTGCCCAGATGACTCGCTGGAAATCTATTTTAGGGAACGCGCCTACGTTTTTCAGGCTTATTTCGAACGCCTTAGTGCTTTGCGCTACCTCATCGAGCGCCGCTTTTACTTGTTCGCACTTTTTCTCTTCGATTTCACCCAGGAATTTCAACGTAAGGTGAATATTCTCTTTTTCGACCCATTTTACGTCTGCGTCGGAATATTTCAGGTGAGATTGTATCTGGGCGAGCGCGTTTCGGATATCCTCGGGAAGTTCTATAGCGATAAATGTACGCATCTTACACGTTCTTGCGTATCAAATCAAGAGCAACCTGCGAGGCCTGGAATTTTATCTCTTCGCGCGAGCCCGTGAACCGGAGTTCTTTTACTATCTGCTTGTTGTCGGTAACAAGCGCTAGATACACCAATCCCACAGGTTTTTTCTTTGTCCCGCCGGTTGGTCCTGCAATCCCCGTGATTCCGATGCCGATATCCGTGCAGCCTAGGGATCTTATTCCTTTTGCCATTTCTAAAGCAACGGGGCCTGAGACTGCGCCGTGTCTATTCAGTAATTTCTCCGGGACAAATAGTAGCTTCTCTTTTATTTCGTTAGAATAAGCGACAATGCCCATCAAGAAATATTTAGAGGCGCCGCTTATATTGGTTAGACGATGTGAGAGAAGTCCACCGGTGCATGATTCCGCCACTGCGATCGTCAGGCGTTTCTTTATCAGCATCTTCGCTACGGTTTCTTCCAAAGTTTCTTCATTATATCCGAATATGTAGCCTTTAAGCCTGCCTCGTATCTTCTTTTCGATCCCAGAGATAGCTTTTGCGGCCGCTTTCTCATTTTTAGCCTTTGTCATTATTTTTAGTTCGACATGCCGTAATTTAGCGTAAATTCCGACAGTCGTCGGCGGCTTTAATTTAAGTAGATCTCTTACGCGGCCGTCAACCTGGGATTCGGCAAGACCGGTTGTCTTTATTGTCCGCGATCTTATTACCCAATCACTTTTTCCGAGCTTCTTTAAATATGGAATAACGTCTTTTACGAACATCGATTCGATCTCTCTCGGTGGGCCGGGCAAACAGACGATAGTTTTGCCCATATATTCGACGAGAAGGCCGGGCGCTGTACCGACATTATTACGTATCCATTTTACACCTTCCGGGATATATGCCTGGCGCATGGTCTCTATGGGAAATTTCACTTTTCTGAGCTTAAAGTAAGCTTTCACGCCTTTCAGGACAGTTTTGTTAAGGACAAGGCGCCTATTAAGAAGGGCTGCGATCGCTTCGATAGTTACGTCATCTACGGTCGGACCGAGCCCCCCGCTCGTGATTATGATATCGGAACGCCTGACAGATCGTTTGATCGACTCGATCAATCTTTGCGGATTATCGCCTACAGTGGTCTGGTAATAGACGTCGATGCCTATTTCAGCGAGTTTTTGGGAGAGAAAGGCGGCATTGGTGTTTACGATGTGGCCTAGCAGCAACTCCGTGCCGATAGAGATGATTTCAGCTTGCATAAGTCAGATTATACATTTTTTTTAAAATATTTGCAATAATTTAGGCGTTTTTAGCATCTTTATATATGGGGGCTGGAATGCAAATTGACTTTACACAAAGGGGGTGATAAATGTATAATATAGCTTCTAAAGTAATATAATTATAGTATAAAATATCCTAAAACCAAAGGAGATTTGAAATGGTAAAGTCTAAGGCAAAAGAGAAAGAAGACGTTAAGGCAGAAAAAGATGTATCTGTAGCAGAAACGGCGAAAGCGCAGGAGCAGAAGACGAAGGCGCTTGAAATCGCGCTTGAGCATATAGAGAAACAGTTTGGAAAAGGCTCGATAATGAAGCTCGGCCAGGACTTTAAGATCGATGTCCCGGCCATCCCGACAGGTTCGGTCACGATAGACATAGCGTTGGGAGTCGGAGGCATTCCTCGCGGCAGGGTGATCGAGATATTCGGTCCCGAGTCGAGCGGAAAGACGACGCTTACCTTAAGCGTGATCGCCAATGCCCAGAAGATGGGTGGCCAGGCGGCGTTCATAGACGCAGAGCATGCTTTTGATCCCGGTTACGCCAAAAAGATCGGCGTGAATCTTGATAATCTGCTCATGTCGCAGCCGGATACGGGCGAACAGGCCCTCGAGATAACCGAAACGCTTGTGAAATCGAACGCGATTGACGTCATTGTGATAGACTCGGTCGCAGCACTTACTCCGAAGGCCGAGATAGACGGTGAAATGGGCCAGTCCCACATGGGCTTACAGGCGAGACTTATGAGCCACGCCCTCCGGAAACTTTCCGGCGTCATATCCAAGTCCAAGACGTGCGTCATATTCATCAACCAGATCCGCGAGAAAATAGGCATCATGTTCGGTAATCCTGAAACTACACCGGGCGGGCGGGCGCTGAAATTTTACGCGTCTGTCAGGATAGACTTAAGGCGCATCGCGTCTTTAAAGAAAGGCGAGGAGGTCGTCGGCAACCGTGTCAGGGCATCGATCGTCAAGAATAAAGTGGCCGCACCGTTCAGGAAAGCGGAATTTGACATAATGTATGACGAAGGTATCTCGAAAGCGGGAAGCGTCCTCGATATGGGCGAGACGCTTGGCGTGCTCCAGAAGAGCGGGGCATGGGTTATCTACGGCGAAGAGAAGATCGGACAGGGTAAGGAAAACGCGCGCGTATTCCTTAAAGAGAACCCGACGGTCCTTGCAAAGATAGAAAAAGAAGTGATGGAAAAGGCGCGGAAATAAGATTGGAAGCCGATAAGATAAAGAACCGCGCCAGGAATAACGCATACGCCCTGTTGCGGCAGCGGCCGCAGAGTGAATTCGAGATACGGCGCCGCCTGAAGCTGAAAGGCTATGGCGGCGACGTTATCGAAGGCGTGATCGAAGACCTGCGGCGCGCCGGCGAGGTCGATGACGGGAAATTCGCGCGTCTATGGGTTGATTCCAGGATGCATTCCAACCCCATGGGCGACGTCGTATTGCGCCATGAATTGAAGCAAAAAGGCGTAGCAGACTCAATAATCGAAGCCACCCTGGAAGACAAGGCAAAGAACTACGACGAATACGAGGTGGCTTTTAGTATGGCAAAAGAGCAGTACGCCCGTCTAAAGAAACTCGACCGGCGAAAAGCGCTGAAGCGGATATACGATTTTTTACTGCGGCGGGGATTTAAGTACGATACGATACGAAAGATCACAGACGAGCTTATAGGTTTAGGGAAAGAAGATGAATTACCTGAAGACTGATGAGATAAGGCGGACGTTCCTGGATTTTTTCAAATCCAAAGGCCATACAATAGTGCCGAGCGATTCGCTCGTGCCTAAGGATGACCCGACGCTTCTATTTACCGGGGCGGGAATGAATCAGTTCAAGGAAAAATTCCTCGGCCGCAATATAACGTACAAGCGGGCAACGTCCAGCCAAAAGTGTTTGAGGACAGGCGATCTCGAGAACGTCGGCAGGACGTCGGGCCACCATACTTTTTTCGAGATGCTCGGGAATTTTTCGTTCGGCGATTATTTCAAGAAAGAGGCTATTCTATGGGCGTGGGAATTTTTCACGAAAGTGTTGAAGATAGACCAGGATAGATTGTGGGCGTCGGTCTATAAAGACGAT